>JAPOWR010000002.1:300000-505195 GCA_026707545.1 Acidobacteriota bacterium
CCGGGCCGCGCGCCGACGCAGACCAGGGGCGCGTCGAAGCCGGCCCGCGAGCGTGCTCTGGCGTAGGCCTTGATCACGCGGTCCAGGTTCTTGTGGGGTTTCGGATTGCCGACGAACAGCATGTACGGCTGACGGACGCCCACGTCCTTCAGGTGGGCGTCGAGCTCCTCCGCGCTCAGCAGCCTCCGGAAGCGATCCTCGACGCCGTTGTACACGACGTGGATCCTCTCTTCCTGGATGTCGAAGTAGTCGAGCAGGTCTCTCTGCGTGTTCCGGGACACGGCAATGATCCGGTCGGCTCGGCTGACGCTGTGACGGAACATGTGCTGGGCGTAGAGGGACGCGGCACGGCTGGGCAGGAAGCCGGGGTAGAGCAGGTGGATGATGTCGTGGATCGTGACCACCGTCGGGCAGGGGACGACAGCCGGTAGAACGTAGTGGGTGGCGTGGTAGAGGTCCAGGCTCGAGCGTGAGATGCGCCAGGTCATCATCGCGATCTCGCGCACCGAGTACACCGGGGACCGTTCGACGACAGAGCGGAAGTTCGGCGGCAGGTCCGCCGCGAAGTCGCGATCCTCGGGTCGGACGAACAGGACGTACTCGTTGGCGCCGGCTTCCCCCTCGGCCTCGATCCGCGCCAGTCCGTGGATCAGATTCGAGACGTAGACACCGATGCCGAAGTCGCGAACCTTGCGGGCGTCGATGCCGATGCGGGCCACCCGCCAAGCCTAGCGCCGGTCGCTCGACGCCCGCGCCGAGATTGACAGTTGCCGCAACGATTCGTAGCCTCTCTGGTTTGCGCGGTCGCGCCTGGCCGGAATGTGCGGGGGCCCTGGTTCGCGATGGCGGCACGCCTGGTGGAACGTGAGATGCACCTGCAGCTCGACCAAGCCCGCAACGGTCCGCTGCGCTGGCATGAACACCTCGAATCGGCCGCTGCCTGTTCCGGGAAGGACGGGGCCGGGCGGGACGGGGCGATCGTGCTGGGCAGCGTCGACTGCGAGGGCAGTCTTGTCTTCGTCGGCCCGGACTACCTGCTGGAGGGGACACTTCACTACAGGCAGAGGCTCCACTGTGATCGCTGCCTGACCGCGTACGAGCAGGAAGTTGACCTGCCGCTCGCCTTCGTCGTGACGAATCGGCATGACGATGTCTCCGCGACCGACGACGGCGCCGGTGCGCGCGAACTCGAGCCGGAGGACCTTTCGACGCTCAGTGCGGTAGAGGGGGCGGTCGACCTGGCCGTGCTGGTCCGGGAACAGGTGGAGCTCAACCTGCCGATGAAACCGATCTGCGATCCGTCCTGCCGCGGACTCTGCCCGCAGTGTGGAGCCGACCGCAAGAGGGAAGTCTGCACCTGCGCCGGGGAACGGCCGGACCCGCGCTGGTCGGGGCTGGAGGCGATCCGCGAACGACTTGGCGGAGTATGATGCCGCGCCGCCAGAGCGGCGGTGTGGAGAAAGGAATACTGGAATGGCAAATCCCAAACGGCGGCATTCGAAGGCGCGCCGTGACCGCAGGCGGTCGCATGACTACTTGAAGCGGCCGGCGGGGTCAGTGTGCCCGAATTGCGGCGAAACGAAACTTCCTCACCGCGCCTGCAGTCACTGCGGTCACTACCGCGGTCGCGACGTGGTCGACATGGAGGACGTGCTGTAGCAGCCCACCGGAGTCCCGCCAGGCGCTACACTGATGGTCTACCGACCCGGAGTTGACCCTGAATTGACGGATCGAGGTTCAGCGCGAACCCCAGCCGTGATCGCCGTCGACGCGATGGGTGGGGACCACGCGCCCCGAACCGCGGTGGAGGGCGCCCTGCTGGCGGCACGGAGGCGTGGGCTGCGGCTCCTCCTCGTCGGCCGGCGATCGATCCTGGAGGAGGAGATCGAGGAGTTCGGGCCCGGAACCGCCGTCCGGGACCGGGTCGAGGTGGTGCATGCCGGCGAGGTCGTCGGCATGTGCGAGTCCGCACTCGCGGTGCGCCGCAAGCGCGACTCCTCGGTTCGCGTCTGCGCCCGCCTGGTCAAGGAGGGGCGGGCGCAGGCCATGGTCACCGCGGGCAACACCGGCGCCGCCCTGGTCGCGGGGAAGATGGTGATCGGCGTGGCTCCGGGGGTCGATCGACCCGCACTGGCGGTGGCCATGCCGCGGCGCGTCGGTCGGACCATCCTGCTGGACGCGGGCGCCAACGTCGACTCCAAACCCGATCAGCTCCGCCAGTTCGCGGTCATGGGCCACTACCTGGCCCAGCAACTGCTGCGGATGAACTCGCCGCGCATCGGCCTGTTGTCGATCGGCGAGGAGGCCGGGAAGGGCACCGACCTGGTCCGTGAGGTGTTCAAGTCGCTCGACGCCACGGGACTCAACTTCGTCGGCAACGTCGAGGGCCGCGACGTGTTCAGCGGCGCCGCCGATGTCGTCGTCTGCGACGGCTTCGTCGGCAACGCGATCCTGAAGAGCGCCGAGGCGCTTGCGGAGTTCGTGGGCGCTCAGTTGCGCGAGGAGATGAGCCGCACCCTGCGCTCGCGGCTCGGCTATCTGCTGGCCAAGCCGGCCTTCGATCGTTTCAGGAGCCGGGTCGACTACAGCGAGTACGGCGGAGCGCCGCTACTCGGCCTGCGCGGCGGCTGCTTCGTGGCCCACGGGCGTTCGTCGGCCCATGCGATGTCGAGCGCAATCCAGCGGGCCGTGGAGTTCTGCGAGGCCGGCATCCACCTCAAGGTCAGCGCCAAGCTCTCGGAGGTCGACTTCGAAGCGGCGCCAAAGGCGGTCGCGGGATGACGAACGGGTTGAGGGGCGATTCCTCCAATCACACGCGGCGGGTCTGGATCGCAGGTACCGGAAGGGCTGTTCCTGATCGGATCCTGACCAATGCCGATCTCGAGAAGATCGTCGACACGTCGAATGAGTGGATCATCGCCCGTACCGGCATCGAGGAGCGGCGGGTGGCCGAGGACGACGAGTACACGTCGCAGTTCGCCGTCGGCGCGGCGCGGCAGGCGCTGGAGATGGCCGGTGTCGAGGCCGCCGACGTCGACCTGGTCCTCATTTCGACGGTGACGCCGGACATGCCATTTCCGTCGACCGCCTGCCTGGTGCAGGAGGAGATCGGGGCCAGGGACGCGACTGCCTTCGATCTGAACGCCGGATGCACCGGCTTCGTCTACGGCCTCTCCGTGGGTCATCAGTACGTGGCCAGCGGCGCCGCCTCGACCGCTCTGGTGATCGGCGCCGAGTCGCTGACGAAATACACGGACTACGAGGATCGCTCCACCTGCGTCCTGTTCGGCGACGGAGCGGGTGCGGTCGTGCTGCGAGGCGACGATCAGCCGGCGTCCGACGCGCGGAACGGGCTGCCGGGCGTCCTCTCCGTGGCGATCCACAGCGACGGTTCGCTGGCCCACCTGCTCGAGATGCCGGGCGGTGGCAGCCGCAATCCTCCAAACCGGCCGGAGACACTGGAAGCGCGGCTGCCCTTCATCCGGATGCTCGGGAACGAGACCTTCAAGGTGGCGGTTCGGACCCTCGCCGAGGTCTCCGGCGAAGTGCTCGCCGACGCCGGCCACGAGGCGGAAGACGTGAAGTGGCTTATCCCCCATCAGGCGAACCGCCGGATCATCGATGCCGTGGGTCGACGAATCGACGTGCCCTCCGAGCGCGTGTACGTCAACGTCCATCGCTACGGGAACACGTCGGCCGCGTCCATCCCGATCGCGCTGGACGAACTGAATCGCGACGGGCGGATCGGCTCGGGGGACCTGATCCTGATGGCCGCCTTCGGCGCCGGGCTGACCTGGGGCGCCGCCGCGGTCCGCTTCTAGGGCTGTCGTCGCGGGATTGTTCAGATGAGTGGGGTGGCGTACGTCTTTCCGGGCCAGGGCTCTCAGCGCGTCGGCATGGGCCGGTCGCTGGCCCTGGCCTTCGAGGAGGCGCGGGAAGTCTTCGAGGAGGCGGACGACACGCTTGGTTTCGCGCTCTCCGGGCTCTGCTTCGAGGGCCCTGAGGACGAGCTTCAACTGACGGCGAACACGCAGCCGGCGATCGTCGCAGTATCGGTGGCGGCGCTCCGCTGCTTTCGGGCTCGGGGTCTGGAGACGGAGACGCCGAACTTCGTCGCCGGTCACAGTCTAGGCGAGTATTCGGCGCTTGTCGCGGCCGGCGCACTCGAACTCGGCGACGCTCTGCGTCTGGTCAGGGCTCGGGGCGAGGCCATGCAGAAGGCGGTGCCGGTGGGCGATGGCGCGATGGCGGCGGTGCTTGGCTTGAGCGTCGAAGACACGGTGGAGCTGGCGGCCGAGGCGGCCGCGGACAGGGGCGGCGTCTGCCAGCTTGCCAACCTGAACGCGCCGGGTCAGATCGTGATCGCGGGTTCCAGCGAAGCGGTGGAGCGGGCGATCGAACTGGCGAGCGACCGGGGTGCGCGCCGCGCGATCCCGCTGCCGGTCTCGGCCCCCTTTCACTGCGCCCTGATGTCGCCGGCTCGCCAGGCCATGGAGCCGTTGATTCAGGCGGCGCCGATGGCGGACCCACAGGTACCGGTGGTCTGCAATGTGGATGCGGAGCCGGTGAAGAGCGCTTCCGCCGTTAGGTGCGCGCTGGTGCGGCAGATCGACGGCGCCGTCCGTTGGGTGGAATCGGTGACGGTCATGGCGGCGGACGGCGTGGGCCGGCTGATCGAGTTCGGGCCGGGCAAGGTCCTTTCGGGCCTCGCGCGTCGGATCGACCGGAGCCTCGAGGTGCGCGCGGTGGCCGGGCCGGACGACATGGAGTGACAACGGTGAGCATCTTCGATCTGAGCGGACGGACTGCCCTGGTCTCCGGGGCCTCGCGCGGCATCGGCCGCGCCTGTGCGGTGCTGCTGGCGCGGCAGGGCGCGCGCGTCGTGCTGGCCGCCCGGAACGAGGAACTGCTGGACGAGGTCGCCGGTGAGATCAGAGCCTTCGGTGGCGAGGCGCATCCCATGGCGCTGGATCTGGCCGATCATGAATCGCTGCCCGGTGCGGTACGGCAGCTTCCGGGGGAGTTCGCCGCGGTCGACATCCTCGTCAACAACGCCGGCATCACAGCCGACAACCTGCTGGCCCGGATGACCCTGGACCAGTGGCAACAGGTGCAGGACGTCAACCTGACCGGCGTCTTCGTGCTGACCAAGGCTCTCGTGCGGGGCATGATGCGCCGCCGTTACGGACGGATCGTCTCCGTGTCGTCCGTCGCGGGCGTCCTCGGAAATGCCGGCCAGGCGAACTATGCCGCCGCCAAGGCCGGGCTGATCGGGTTCAGCAAGTCGCTCGCGCGCGAGCTGTTGAGCCGGGGGATCACGGTCAACGTCGTGGCGCCGGGCTTCATCGAGACGGACATGACCGCCGCGATGCCGGAGGGTGCCGGGGAACGCTTCCGCGAGCAGTACGGCGTCATGCGTCTGGGAACGGTGCACGACATCGCTCCCGCGGTGCTGTACCTGGCGAGCGACGAGGCGTCCTACGTCACCGGCGAGGTCCTCTGCGTGAGCGGCGGGATGACGTGAGGGATTCCTGGCTCGGTTGGACGGATCGCCCTGGTGGTGGCATAGTCTTCATCCGTCAGCGGGCCGGAAACGCCAACCCCAGAGAGGAACGAGAATGTCCGTAGTCGAAAAGGTCAATAGCATCATCGTCGAGCAGCTCGGAGTCGATGCCGACGAAGTCACTCCGCAGGCGAGTTTCACCGACGATCTCGGCGCCGATTCGCTCGACATCGTCGAGTTGGTCATGGCCTTCGAAGAAGAGTTCGGCATCGAGATCCCCGATGAGGATGCCGAGAAGATCGGCTCCGTCAAGGAAGCCATCGACTACATCCAGGCGCACGGGAACTCCAACTAACTTCCAGAAGCCGGCGCCCTGGCCGGCTCCGGCAGTCCCGAGCGGATTCGCTGACGTACGGATTCGTGCCCATGAACGACCGCAGACGTGTCGTCATCACCGGTGTGGGCCTCGTGTCCCCGCTCGCCGTGGGCACGGAGGAAACGTGGTCCGGCCTGATGGACGGAAGGAGCGGCGTCGGTGCGCTGACGCGGGTTGACGCCTCCCTCTACACGACGAAGATCGCCGCCGAAGTGCGGGACTTCGACGCGGAGCGGTTCCTTCCCCGGAAGGACATCCGCCGGGTCGACCTGTTCATCCAGTTCGCCCTGGCTGCCGCGGCCCTGGCACGCGAGGACTCGGGGCTCGAGATCGACGACCGCAACGCCGACCGCGTCGCGACGGTCGTCGGTTCGGGCATGGGCGGACTGCCGCTGATCGAGCACATGCACGGCATCTGGCGAGACCGCGGGCCGCGCAGGGTGTCGCCGTTCTTCATTCCCGGCCTGATCGCCAACATGGCGTCAGGCCAGATCTCGATCCGGCATGGCGCGAAGGGGCCGAACACATGCCCCACGACCGCTTGTACGACGGGCCTGCACGGGGTGGGCGACGCCTTCCGCCTGATTCAGCACGGATACGCAGACGCCGCCTTCGCCGGCGGCACGGAGGCCACGACCTCCGACCTGGCGCTGGCCGGTTTCGGCGCGATGAAGGCGCTCTCGGTCCGTAACGACGAGCCGGCCAGGGCCTCCCGACCATGGGATGTCGGCCGCGACGGTTTCGTTCTCGGTGAGGGAGCGGGCGTTCTGATCCTGGAGGAGCGCCAGGCGGCCCTGGCCCGGGGCGCTGAACCTTACGCCGAAATCCTGGGCTATGGCATGAGCGCCGACGCGTACCACGTGTCGGCGCCCGAACCTACCGGCGACGGTGCGGCGCGGGTCATGCGGGCGGCGCTCGACGACGCGGGGATCGCGGCGGAGCGAGTCGACTATGTCAATGCACACGGCACGTCGACGCCGCTCGGGGACATCGCAGAGGTTCGGGCGATCAAGCGCGTCTTCGGTGACCATGCCTACCGGCTGGCGGTGTCCTCAACCAAGTCCTCCACCGGTCACCTGCTGGGAGCGGCGGGCGGCGTCGAAGCCGGCATCCTGGCGCTGGCCGTCCACCGCCAGGTGCTGCCGGCGACGCTCAACCTCGACCAGCCCGACGAGGAGTGCGACCTGGACTTCGTGCCCCACGAGTCCCGTGACGCGAGGGTCGACGTGGCCCTGACCAACTCCTTCGGCTTCGGCGGCACGAACGGCGCCCTGATCATGGCCAGGGCCTGACCGCGAAGTGCGCGCCCGAGGAGGCTGGTAGGATCGCCACATCCTCAGTCTCAGCAGGTGCCCCGCGCCAGAAAGGAAGTGGACATGGCCCCATCCACCACGTCGAACCCCGTCACCAGACAGGGAGGGTTGGCCCTGATCGTCGGTGTCGTCCTGTCGGTGCTCGCATCGCTCCTCTTTCCGGGCGGCGTAGTGGACCGTGTGGACCAGACCGACTTCCCGGCCGCCCTCGACGCGGCGGCGGCGAACGCCAGCCGCGCGCATCTGGCGTCCATGCTGTCGATCCTCGGGATGTTCCTCTACGGTTACGCTGCCTTCACATGGCTTCGCCTGGCCGAGCAGGGGCCCGGCGGTTTGTGCCTGCGGCTGGGGGCGTATGTAAGCGTGTTCGGGTGGAGCCTCTACGTCGTCGCGATGGGCATGCGGCAGTTCAGCGTCCACCTGATGCAGCGCGGCATGGAGGACCTGGCCCTCGGCACTTACGTGTCGATGGCCGGTATCGTCATCGCGTTGGTTTCCGTCTATCCGATCGGTTCCATTCTGGTGGGCCTCGGCCTTTCCGCCCGCTTCGGCTCAATGAGCATTTTCAAGCTGGCCTCCTATGGATTCGTCCTGCTCGGGGTCCTGGCAATCATCAACTTCCTGGTCCTGCAGCACGTGTCGGGGATCGAGCCGCTGGTGCTCCTCACGAACGACAACGCCCTGCAGGCGTTCGGTTCGCTCATCTTCGTCATCATCGGGATTGGGATGTACCGGGGTAGAAGCGAGCTCACATCAGAGGTCTGAGCAGCCCGTCCGCAGCAGCGGAAGCTGCTTGACAGTCCGCACCTTCCGGTACAGTATCCGGCCTCCCGGAGCCATTCCGACCCGTTCCACCCTCACCGCGTCATGAACTCACAGGACAGCACTTCCGCGTTCGTCGCTGCCTCCGTCGCTCCGGCGACCGGGGTCGTCGCGACGTCCTGGTGGGCTCACGGTCACGGCAAGGGCTGAACCCGGGCCAGGTCCCGGTACGCACGGTCCGGGACGAGGGTGAGCGAGAAGACCTCCTTCCGGATCGAAGGAGGTCTTCCCGTTTGAACCCGACAACCGACGAACCCCGAACCGCCACCCCTGCGGAGGTCGCAGCGCGTGCGACCTTGGTGGCGTCGTTGACCGAGGCGCCCAGCGCGTCCGGCGACGAGGTGCGCGCGCTCTCGGAGCTGGCGGACTGTCTGGAGGTGCGCGCGGACCTGGTCGGGGCGATCGATCCCGGCTGGCTCCGGGAGCGCTTCGCGGGGGAGCTTCTCTACACTCTGCGCAGCGAGGCGGAGGGCGGTCACGGGCCGGTTGATGCGGACCGCCGGGAGAAGCTGCTGGCGGCTGGCGCGGGGTACGACCTGATCGACCTCGAGGCGGACCGCGACCTGGTTTCCGGGGTGCTGGACGCCGTCGAACCACGCCGCCGCCTGGTTTCCTGGCATGGTCGAGCCGGTCACCTCAAGGCACTCCGGAGTCGGTTGAAGCAGGCCTCGGCCACGGAGGCTCGGCTCTACAAGCTCGTGACCGCGGCGGAGCGTTCCGGCGAGGAGTTGGCACCGCTCGAACTCCTGCTCGGGGAAGGCCGGGAGGATGTCGTGGCCTTCTCGATGGGCGCGGTCGGCGCATGGACGCGGTTGTTGGCGCCCCGGCTCGGCGCGCCCTGGGTCTACGGTGCGGCAGGTTCGGTGGCCGCCGCTCCCGGCCAGCCGTCCGTCGAACGTTTGCGGGCCGACTACGGCCTGCCGAGTCTGCCGCCGGTGGCGCGACTGTTCGGCGTCGTCGGACATCCTGCGGCGCACAGCATGTCGCCGCGGCTCCACAACGCCGGCTACCGGGCCCGCAGTCAGGCCGCGCTCTACGTCGCCTTCGACGCGCCCTCCTTCGAAACGTTCTGGGAGGAAGTCGTCCTCAGCGACTTCCTCGAGCGCGCGGGACTCCCTCTCGGCGGTCTGAGCGTGACGGCGCCGCACAAGGCCGCGGCGCTCGCCGCCGCCTCGGAGGCTGGCGATGCGGCGGTGCGCGCCGCGGGTGCGAACACTCTGCTTCCGGCCCCGGGCGCGGCGGCCGAAAAAAGGTGGCGGGCTGAGAGCACGGATCCGGAGGGTGTCGTCGGCCCGCTTCGCCGCCGGGGGATCGAGACGGCGGGCCGCACCGCCCTGGTCATCGGCGCCGGCGGCGCCGGACGGGCCGCCGTGGCGGGTCTCGCGGCGGCGGGCGCGGACGTCTCACTAGCCAACCGCACCGTCGAGGCGGGGGAAGCGGCCGCGGAGTCCCTCGCGGTGAGCTTCGTCCCGCTGACGGAGTTGGACCCCGGACCGTTCGACATCGTGGTCAACGCGACTTCTCTCGGGGGTCGTCCCGGCGATCCTCTTCCCTGCGATCCGGACGCGCTGCGCCCGTCGGCGGTCGGCGTCGAGTTGGTCTACGGCGGCGGACCTACGCCGTGGAGCCGGGCGCTCGGGGCACTTGGCGTGCCGGTCGTGGACGGACGGGAGGTCCTGCTACACCAGGGTCTGGCGCAGTTCAAGGCGATGACGGGTGGGCCGCTGCCGTTCGAGGTCGGCGCCGCTGCCCTGGGTCTGGAGACGCAGCGATGAAGATCTCCGCCGGCTTACCGACTGGGGTGTCGGCCGCCCTGTTCGACAGCGTGAAGCGACGCCGCCGGCTGGAGGCGCTTCTCTCGGGTCTGCTCGAAGAGAGGGGCTTCGCCGAGGTCCTGCTGCCCATCCTCGACTACTTCGAGCCTTACCGGCCGCTGCTGCAGGAACGGCTGCTCAAGCAGCTCTACCGCTTCGTCGACCGGGACGGCCAGTTGCTCGCCCTGCGCGGCGACTTCACGCCGATGCTGGCGCGGCTCCTGGCCCCCCACCTGGACGACCTGGAGCTGCCGCTTCGTCTCTATTACCGGGGCGATGTCGTGCGGCACCAGCCGCTTCGTCCCGGCCGGATGCGTGAGTACTCGCAGTTGGGCGCCGAACTGCTGGGCGGCGACCCCACCGAGGCGGACTTTGAGGTGGTGACGCTCTTCCTGGACCTGCTGCTTGGGGCCCGAGGCGAGGACTCAGGGGGCGGCGACGACGCCGCGGTCCGGGTCGTCCTCGGTATCGCCGGTGCGCTCGACGAGGCCCTGCTGGCGACGGCTGGAGACGGCGCCGCCGGCGAACTGGCGCTTCGGATCGCGAGCCGCGACCGCAGGGCCGCGGGCCGGGCTCGCCTGACCGAAGTCGTCGAACGGGGATACCCGTCGGACCTCTCCGTGCTGGGCGGAGCCGCCGAGGCGGTGACCGATCTCCTGGCGCTCCGCGACCGGCTGGCCGAGACGTACGAGGCCCGGAGCGTCCAGGTCGAGGTCGACCTCGCCGAGTTCGCCGCCGCCGCGCTCGACCCGAGGGTCGGAGTTTCGGCAGGTCCGCGCGGCTACTACGACGGCCTCATGTTCGCGGCCTACGCTCCGGGGACCGCCCTGGCTCTCGGGGTCGGCGGCCGCTACGACAAGGTGTTCCGGTCGCTCAGTGGCGACTGCTCGGCGGTCGGCTTCTCGTTCGGGCTCGACCTGCTGACGGAACTGGGAGATGTCGGAGCATGATCACGTTCGGTCTGCCCAAGGGACGCAACCTGGGACCGGCCCGCGACGCGCTCGCCGCTGCGGGCGTGGGTCTCGCCGACCTCGATGCTTCGCGCTTGCGCCAGCGCTTCAGCGACGAAGACGTGCTGGGGGACGAGATCGAGGTGCTGCTGCTCAAGGACTGGGATCTACCGCTCTATGTGGAGCATGGGATCGTCGATTGCGCGATCGTAGGGAGCGACGTGCTGGAGGAGACACAGCCCGACGTCTTCCAACCGCTGCGGCTTCGGTACGGCCGGAGCCGGCTGTCGCTGATCGCCGAGACGCCGGAACTGCCGCGCCGTGGCGGCCAGCTCCGGGCTGCGACGCGCTATCCAGCCTGGGCCGCGCGGCTGCTTGCCGCGCGCAACCTGCACGTCGAGGTTCTCCACCTGACCAGTTCCATCGAACTCGGCCCTCTGCTCGATCTGACGGACGTCGCCGTCGATATCGTGCAGACCGGCACGACGCTACGTACGCACGACCTGCACGAGGTCGAGGTCCTGGCGCAGGTGGCGCCGACCTTCGTCGTCAATCGGGCTTCGTTCCACGCCCACCGGCGCCGGCTCAGCCGGCTGCTGGGCGCCCTCGAAGAAGCGGGGGCTGCCGGTGACTGAGGTCGGCAGCAATCGAGCACTTGAAGTCCTGGCGGTTGACAGCCGCGCCGGGCGGGAACGCCTCGCACTGCTCGACCGGCGGGGCCGGAGCGATGTTGCGGCCGGGATCCGGCAGGCCGCCGGGGAGATCGTGGACGGCGTCCGCCGCGGCGGCGACGCGGCCCTTCTCGATGCGGTGCGGTGCTTCGACGGCTTCGAGGCATCCTCGGCGGCTTCGTTGCGACTGGACTCTGGCCCGCATCCGGAGTCGGTCGCCGTCGATCCCCACGTGGCCGAGGCCATAGAACGCGCGCGAGCCGCGATCGAGGCGTACCACCGGGCGCAGCCGCATGGCCCGGGCGTCCTCCGCCTCGAGCGGGACGGCGTTGCGATCGAGGAGCGCCGCCTGGCGATCCGCCGGGTCGGGATCTACGTGCCGGGGGGCCGGTTCCCCTATCCGTCGACGGTGCTGATGACCGCGGTGCCGGCACGGCTCGCCGGAGTCGAGGAACTCGTTGTCGCCACGCCGCCTCAGGCGTACCGGGGGAGTCCAGTGTTGCGCCATGTGCTGGACCTGGTCGGAGCGGACGAGGTCTGGGGCATGGGCGGCGCGCACGGCGTCGCGGCGCTGGCCTACGGCACGGAGTCGGTCCGGCCGGTCGACCTGATCGCTGGGCCGGGCAACGCCTGGGTGGCGGCGGCGAAACAGCTTGTTTCGCGTGACGTGGGCGTCGACCGCGATGCGGGTCCATCCGAAGTGGTCATCGTGGCGACCGACGGCGCTCCGGCCTCATGGGTCGCGGCCGATCTCCTGGCGCAGGCGGAGCACGATCCCCTGGCGGTCCCGGTTCTGGTCTCCGACTCCAGGTCGCTTGCCGATCGGGTGGCGTCGGAAGTGGACCGGCAGCTCGCCGGCTTGCCGACACGCGAGACCGCCGGCACCGCGCTCAAGGCCCACGGAGCGGCCTTCGTCGCCGTCGACCTGGACGGGGCGCTCGCACTCGCCGAACGGCTGGCGCCGGAGCATCTGCAACTGATCGGTGACGCCGCGGAGGCGCGCGCGGACGAAGTACGCAACGCCGGCGCGCTGTTCGTCGGCGCTTGGTCGCCGGTGGTGTTCGGGGACTACGTGGCCGGACCCAGCCATGTGCTGCCCACGGGCGGCAGCGCTCGCTTCGCCTCGGGCCTGGGCGTGGAGGACTTCGTGCGGCGCAGTCACACCGTTCGGTTCTCCGCCGAGGCCGCGGCGGACTGGGCCGGCGCCGCCGAGACGCTGGCGAACACGGAGGGTCTGTCCGCCCATGCCGCCGCGGCCAGGCTGCGCCGCGGGTCAGACGATCGGGAGACCAGGCGATGACCGGCCGTGCCGAGCGGGCGGCGGCTCTCGTGCGGCCGGAGGTGCGCGACCTGTCGCTCTACTCGCTGCACCAGGTCGAGGCCCGCTACAAGCTCGACCAGAACGAAGCGCCCTGGGACCTGCCGCGGTCGCTCAAGCGAGAGGCGCTGGCCCGGCTGGCCGACCGGCCATGGTCGGAGTACCCGGACTTTCACGCCGACCGGTTGCGCCGGCTGATCGGCGACTTGCACGAGTGGCCGATGGAGGGCGTCCTGGTCGGCAACGGCTCCGGCGAACTCCTCACGACCGTGCTCGAGGGCGTCGTTCGCCCCGGCCAAGAAGTGCTCATCTGCGATCCGAGCTTCAGTCCCTACAGGACGTTCGTCGCGCGCGCCGCCGGCGTGCCGCGGCACTTGGAACCGGCTCCCGACCTGGGTCTGCAGATGGACGAACTGCAGGCCGAGGTCGACCGCGACCCGCGGCGGCCCGTGCTCCTGTGCACGCCGAACAACCCGACGGGGGCGGCGGCGGATCCCGAAACCGTGGAGCGCCTCGCGCAGTCCCTCGACGCGGCGCTTCTGCTCGACAACGCCTACGGTGAGTTCTGCCGCCACGACTACCGGCCGCTGCTGCGGGCGAACCCGAACGTCATCCTGTTCCGCACCCTGTCCAAGGCGTGGTCCCTGGGCGGCATCCGTCTTGGCTACCTGCTCGCCGCGCCGGAACTCGTCTCGCAACTGATCAAGGTCAAGCTCGCCTACAACGTCGGCCGCGCCGCGGCCACCATCGGCGAGGTGGCACTGGAACACGCCGGCCGTTTCCCGCGCCGGGTCGCGGTCGTGCGGGCGCGGCGGGGGCAGTGGACGGCGATGCTCCGGGACCTCGGCTTCGAGGTCTTCGACTCGGAGGCGAACTTCCTGCTCGCTCGGCACCCGCGCTGCGCCGAGATCCGCAACGGTCTGGCGGCGGCCGGCGTGCTGGTCCGGGACGTGAGTGGTTACCCGGGCCTGGCCAACTGCATGAGGATCGGCGTCGGAGGCGGTCCGGCGCTGCGCGCCGTGCGGCGCGTCCTCGCGGGCATGCGGCCGGCACGTGCTGAAGCGATGGACTCTGAGGGGAGAGAGAAGTCATGAGGCGAGCTGTCATCGAACGCAGGACGTCCGAAACAGAGATCCGCGCCGAGCTGTCGCTCGACGGCGGGCCGAGCCGGCTCGATGTGCCGAACGGCTTCTTTTCGCACATGCTGGACGCGCTGTCCCGTCACGGCAGCTTGGGACTCGACCTCGAAGCCCGCGGCGACACGGATATCGACCTCCACCATACGGTGGAGGACGTTGGGCTCGTGCTCGGCGACGCTCTCCGGGAAGCTCTCGGTGACCGCGCCGGGGTGCGCCGGTTCGCACACGCCTTCGCACCGCTCGACGAGGCTCTGGCCCGCGCCGTGGTCGACCTCTCGGGCCGCGGTTCCTTCCATTTCCGCTTGCCTGCCGAACTCGAGCACGCGTGGGTCACGACCGAGTTCCCGCTCACGCTCGTGGGGGACTTCTTCGGCGCCTTCGCCGACCGCGGACGGCTGACGCTGCACTTGGACGTGCTCCGCGGCCGCAACCCGCACCACGTGGCGGAGGCGTCGTTCAAGGCGGTGGCTCTCGCCTTGCGTGAGGCGGTGTCGCTCGGGGCTGGAGCGGCCGCCGAGGTGCCGAGCACGAAGGGGAGTCTGACCGCATGACCGGCACGGAAGTGGCTGTGATCGACGCCGGGGTCGGCAACATCGGCAACCTGGTGCGGGCGCTCCGGCATCTGGGCGCCGAGGTCGGGATCACCTGCGATCCAGCGACGATTCGTGCTTCCCGCTGCCTCGTGCTACCTGGCGTCGGCGCCTTCCGCCCGCCGCGCGAGAGGCTGCGCGGCGCGCCCGAAGAGGCGATCCGGATCGCGCTGGAACGGGGCGCCTGCCTGCTTGGCATCTGCATCGGCTACCAGCTGCTGTTTGACAGCAGCGAGGAGTTCGGGACGACGGACGGTCTTGGCCTGCTCGGCGGGCGGGTCACCGAGCTGCCGGGTGGCGTGCCCCTGCCGCACATCGGCTGGAACCGCGTCTTCGGTATCGCGGAGCACCCCCTGCTCGAAGGCAGCACCGAGGACGATCACTACTACTTCGTCCACTCGTTCGCGCCCGAGGGCGTACCGGAGCAGTCGGTGCTCGGACGCTGCCGTCACGGCCGGAGCTTCCCCGCGATCACCGGCCACGGACGGGTCGCGGGTACCCAGTTTCATCCCGAGAAGAGCGGCGCCGTCGGCCTGCGGCTGCTGCGCAACTATCTGGCCTGGGCCCAGGAACTCGAAGGCGGCGCCCATGAAGGAGGCAACTGTGCAACTCCTGCCGGCGATTGACTTACGCGGCGGCCAGGTCGTTCGTCTCGAGCGCGGCGACGACGGGCGGCGGACGGTGTACGACGCCGATCCGTCGGGCGCGCTCCAGCGCTACTGCGAGGCGGGGGTGTCCCGCATCCACGTCGTCGACCTGGACGCGGCGTTCGGCGATTCGCCGCAGCGGGACGTCGTCCAGGAACTCGCGCGGCGGGCGGCGGAGGGCGGTCGCGCCGGCATCCAGCTCGGCGGCGGCCTGCGCGACCGCGAGGCGGTCGAGTGGGCCTTCGGGGCCGGCTGCGAGCAGGCCGTCGTGACCTCGCTCATCGTGCGTGACTTCGACGCCTTCGCCGGTCTCTGCCGCGACTACCCGGGACGCATGGTGGCGGCACTCGACATGGACGGCGGCGAGGTCCGGCTGGCGGGCTGGACCGAGTCGGCCGACCGGTCGCCGGCCGCGCTCTGCGTCCAGCTCGCGGATCTGCCGATCGCCGCGGTCCTGGTCACCGACATCTCGCGCGACGGGATGATGAAGGGGCCGAACATCGACCTCGCGTGCCGGATTGGCGACCTGGCCGGGGCGCCGGCGATCCTCTCGGGCGGCGTGCGTTCGGCGGCCGATCTCGAAGCCGCGGCGCGGCGGCCGGAGATCGAAGCCGCGATTGTCGGTCGGGCGCTCTACGACGGTTCGCTCGGTTTGGACGAGGCGATCGAAGCCTGCGGGAGCGTGCGATGAGAGCCACGATCGAGCCGACCGGCCTCACCCGGCGCATCATCCCCTGCCTGGATGTGGCCGCCGGGCGGGTCGTCAAGGGAGTGCAGTTCAAGAACCTCACCGACCATGGCGACCCGACGGAGGCCGCCGCGCGCTATGCCGCCGAGGGGGCCGACGAGATCGTCTTCCTCGACATCACCGCCGCGCCCGAGCGGCGCGACACGGACCTCGACTGGGTGCGGCGGACCGCGGAGCAGGTGTTCATCCCGCTCAGCGTCGGCGGCGGCGTGCGCAGCGTGGACGACGGACGCCGCCTGCTCCTCGCCGGCGCGGACAAGCTGGGGATCAACACGGCCGCGGTTGCCGAACCGGAGTTGCTCACCAGGCTCGCCGAGCGGTTCGGGAGCCAGTGCGTCGTGCTCTCGGTCGACGCGAAGCGGCGCGACGACGATGCGGCCGGCAACGGTCCAAGGTGGGAGGTCGTCACCCACGGCGGCCGCACGCCGACCGGTCTCGACGCGCTGGAGTGGATCGAGGAAGGAATCGAGAGGGGTGCCGGCGAGATCCTGCTCACCAGCATCGACAGCGACGGTACGAAGGAGGGTTACGACCTGGAACTGCTCCGCAGGGCATCGGCGCTGTCGCCGGTGCCGGTCATCGCTTCCGGCGGCGCTGGAACCCTCGAACACCTGGGCGATGCTCTGGATACAGGCGCCGCGGCGGTGCTGGCGGCGTCGATCTTTCACCAGTCCACGTACTCGGTCGGCGCGGTCAAGGAGTATCTCGACCGCCGCTATCCGATCCGCATTCAGACAGGAGTCACAGCGTGACCGAAACGACGATCGACCCGGCGACGCTCATGTACGACGACCGGGGCCTGCTGCCCGTCGTCGTCCAGGACGTGCTCTCGGGCGCGGTGCTGATGCTCGCCTACGCCAACCGGGA
Source organism: Acidobacteriota bacterium (assembly GCA_026707545.1). Lineage (NCBI taxonomy): Bacteria > Pseudomonadati > Acidobacteriota > Acidobacteriota bacterium. The sequence continues at coordinate 316,759 of JAPOWR010000002.1, forward strand.
GGCGGTGGAACTCACGCTCTCCACCCGCGAGGCCCACTTCTTCAGCCGGTCGCGGCAGGAGCTGTGGCGCAAGGGCGCGACCTCGGGCAACACCCTCGCGGTGGTCGAAGTGCTCCAGGACTGCGACCGGGACGCCCTGCTGGTGCGGGCGCTGCCGGCCGGGCCGGCCTGCCACCTCTACACACGGAGCTGCTTCGAGCCGAACGCGGCCGAGTTCGAACTCGGCTGGCTTCGGCGCGTGCTCGCCGAGCGGTCGGAGGCGGCGCCGGAGGAGAGCTACACGGCGCGTCTCCTCGACCAGGGAGTCGACCGGATTGCGCGCAAGGTCGCGGAGGAAGCGGGCGAGACGGTGATTGCCGGCGTAAGGGCCGACGCGGAGCCGGATTCGGCCGGGCGTCGGAACGACCTCGCGGCCGAAGCCGCCGATCTCGCCTACCACCTGCTCGTGTTGCTGCAGGCGACCGGCGTCGAGCTCGGCGACGTTGCTGCCGAGTTGGGCCGCCGCCACCGCGGCGCGGGGGGGGCGTCGTCGTGAGTCGTCCCGCCGCCGCCATCGCCCACACGCGCGAGTTCCTGGCCGACACGTCGACGCCGCTCGGCGTCTACCGCAAGCTCACCGCGGCCGCGGAGGCGGACGCCGGGGCCCGGCGTTTTCTGCTCGAGAGCATCACCGGCGGCGAGCACGTCTCCCGGTACAGCTTCCTCGGCGCGCGTCCCTCGCAGGTCTGCCGCGTGTACCTCGATCGGCTGGAGACCGAGGACCTCCGGAATGGCGGCGGTATCGAGATCGAAACCGGCGAGCCGCTGCCGAAACTGCGGCGCCTGCTCGACGGCGTGAGCGCCGACCCCGCGCCGCCTTTGCCGTTCGGGGGCGGTTGGCTCGGCGCCTTCGGCTTCGACGCGATCCGGCTCGCCGAGCCGTGCCTCGTCGATCACGCGGCCGGCCGACCGCCGGACCCGTTCGGTCTGCCGATCGCGATCCTCGCTCGCTACGACGACGTGCTCGTATTCGATCACGCCCGGCAGCGGATCGTTGCGGTTGCAAACGAGATCGAGGGCGAGAGCACGGCCGCCGACGCCAGGGAGCGGCTTGACGCGCTGCAGGCGGTCCTCGAGAGTCGGGGTGAGGCGGCCACAGCGGCTCGGGTCGAGGACAGGGGAGTCAAGGCGGAGACCGCCGACCCCACCCTCAGCGACGAGGACTACTTCGCTGTCGTCAACAGGGCGAAGGAGTACATCGCCGCGGGAGACATCTTCCAGGTCGTGCTTGCCCGCCGCTGGGCGCTCGACCTGGACGTCGCGCCGACGACCGTGTACAGGGCGTTGCGGCTGGTCAACCCGTCGCCCTACATGGTGCTCTTCGAGTCGCCCGAGGTGTCGCTGATCGGCGCGTCGCCCGAGATGCTCGTGCGGCGGACGGGCCGGCGGCTGGAGATGCGGCCGATCGCGGGGACTCGCCCGCGCGGGCGAACCGCTGCCGAGGACCGGGTTCTCGCGGAGGAGCTCATGGACGATCCGAAGGAGTGCGCCGAGCACGTGATGCTGGTCGACCTCGGCCGCAACGACCTCGGCCGGGTCGCCTCTCCCGGCGCGGTCTCGGTCGAGGAGTTCATGGTGATCGAGCAGTACAGCGACGTGATGCACATCGTCAGCTCGGTCGAAGCCGAGCAGGCGGACGGCGCCGGAAGTGGTGCGGGGTCCGCCCTCGACGCCCTTCTGGCCTGTCTGCCTGCCGGCACTCTCTCCGGGGCGCCGAAGATCCGCGCGGTGGAGATCATCGACGAGCTCGAGCCGGAGGCTCGCGGCATGTACGGCGGCTCCGTCGGCTACTTCTCATTCGGCGGCGACATGGACACCTGCATCACGATCCGTACCCTGGCGATTACGAACGGCGAGGCGTCGATCACCGCCGGAGGCGGCATCGTCGCCGACTCGGACCCGGTGCGGGAAGCGCAGGAGACCCGTGACAAGGCCGCGGCGCTCTTGCGGGCGGTGGCCCTGGCGCGGGAGCTCGAGGGCCGGGCATGATCCTCGTCATCGACAACTACGACTCCTTCACCTACAACCTGGTCCAGATGCTGGGCGGGATCGGCGCGGAGCTGGAGGTGGTGCGCAACGACGTCGAGACCGTGCCCGAGCTGCTTGCGAGGAGGCCGGACGGCATCGTCCTGTCTCCGGGCCCGGGCCGGCCGGAGGACGCGGGCGTCTGCATCGACCTCCTGCGGGCACGCCCCGATGTGCCGCTCCTCGGCGTCTGCCTCGGGCACCAGGCGCTGGGGTCGGCGTTCGGCGGCACCGTGAGCAGGGCCAGAGTGCTGATGCACGGCAAGACTTCCGAAGTCGAGCACGGCGGTGTCGGCGTGCTCGCCGGCCTGCCGTCGCCCTTCGTCGCCACCCGCTACCACTCGCTGGCGGTCGAAGAGGACAGCCTGCCCGGGACACTGGAACCGCTGGCCTGGAGCGAGGACGGCACACTCATGGCAATGCGCCACCGCGAGCTGCCGTACTGGGGCGTGCAGTTCCACCCGGAATCAGTGCTCACCGATACCGGGCCGGACCTGCTGCAGAACTTTCTGGACATCTGTGAGGCAGCCGATGACTGAACTGGACCTATCAGCCCTCCTGCGAACGGCGATCGCCGGCGAGGATCTTCCCGCGACAACGGTGGAGGAGCTCTTCGGCCGCCTGATGGACGGCGAGCTCTCCGAGGTGTGGAAGAGCGCGTTCCTGGTCGCCCTGGCGGCCAAGGGCGAGTCGGTGGGCGAGATCGCGGGCGCCGCCCGCGCGATGCGAGCACGCGCGGCGCGGGTCGCGCACACGAGTTCCGGTGTGATCGACACGTGCGGCACGGGCGGCGACGGCCGCGGCACGTTCAACATCTCGACCGCGGCCGCCCTGGTGGCGGCGGCGGGGGGCGCGCGAGTGGCCAAGCATGGCAATCGGGCCGTCTCGAGCCGCTCCGGCTCGGCCGACGTGCTCGCCGCGCTGGGCGTGCGGCTCTCCGGCTACACGGAGCCGCTGGGGCGTTGCCTCGACGAGGTCGGCATCGTGTTCCTGTTCGCACCGATGCTGCACCCTGCGATGGCGCAGGTCATGCCGGTGCGCAAGGAACTCGGCGTGCGCACGCTCTTCAACGTGCTCGGGCCCCTGACGAATCCGGCGGGGGCGAAGAGGCAGTTGATCGGCGTCTTCGCGCCCGATCTGGTCGAACCGATCGGGCGCGTGCTACTCGAACTCGGCAGCGAGCACGCCTTCGTCGTCCACGGCGACGGGCTGGACGAGATGACGACCACCGGAACGACCGCGGTCGCCGAGGTTCGGAGCGGCGAGGTCAGCCTGTACGAAGTCCGTCCGGGCGACTTCGGCATCGCGGAAGCGTCGCCGGAGGATCTGGTCGGTGGCGAACCCGAGTTGAACGTCGAACTGATGCGCGGGGTACTCGGTGGCGGCGGAGGAGCCCTTGCCGACATCACGTGTCTCAACGCCGGAGCCGCTCTCTACGTCGCGGGACGGGCCGACAGTCTGACCGCCGGCGTAGCCGCCGCGTTCGAGATCCAGCGCTCGGGAGCGGCGGCCACGAAGCTCGAGGCACTGGTCGGCTGGACTGGCTGGGACGACTGAGACGGGGAGGCCAAGGTTCGTGTCCGAAGTACCCGACATCCTGCGGCGCATCTGCGATCAGCGTCGCCGGCGTGTGGCCGCTGGCGACCAGGGCGTTCAGCCGGGACCTGCTTGCGTGTCCGCAGCCCCGGGTCTCGCGCCCGACGCCCCCGGCCGCCGATTCCTCGACGCGATCTCCGAGCGCCGGGGGAGCGCCGTGATCGGCGAGATCAAGATGGGATCTCCGAAGCTGGGAGACCTGCGAGGGCGGTTCGATCCGGTCGGCCGCGCCGCGACCTACCGGTCCGCCGGAGCCGCCTGCCTCTCCGTGGTCGTCGAGCCGGACCACTTCTACGGCAGCTACGAGCTGCTCGCGGACTGCATCGCCGCCTCGGGCCTGCCCGCGGTGGCGAAGGACTTCGTCGTCTCCGATGCGCAGGTCGCCTGGGCGCGGGACGCCGGCGCCTCCGCGGTGCTGCTGATCGCGGCGCTCTACGACCCGCCGGAGTTGCGCCGGCTGGCGCGGCTCGCCCGTGACCTGGGCCTCGTGCCCCTGATCGAGACCCACGACGACGCGGACTTCGAGAAGCTGCGAGGCGCCGACTCCCCGGAGTGGGAGCTGGTGGGAATCAACAACCGCGACCTGCGCACGTTCGAGGTCGACCTGGAGCGCAGCGCCGACCGCATCGGCCGGCTTCCGTCTTCGGCGCTCAAGGTCGCCGAGTCGGGCATTCACTCGGGCGCCGATGTCACGAAACTCCGGCAAGCCGGCTTCGACGCTTTCCTGATCGGCGAGCGGCTCGTGCTGTCCGGCGATCCCGCCGCCGCACTCGCGGAACTCACTGGTGAGCAGGCAACGTCGGGGGTGACCCGATGAAGGTCAAGATCTGCGGCGTCACGACCTCCGCGGACGCCCTGCTCGCCGTCGACCTGGGCGCGGACTTCGTCGGCCTCAACTTCTATCGACCGAGCCCCCGCTGGATCGACATCGCGCAGGCGGCCGCGATCCGTCGCGCCGTGGGGGACCGCGCCCGTGCGGTCGGCATCTTCGTGAACCCCACGCGCGAAGAGCTCGAGACGATCGACCGCCGGGTCGGCCTGGACTTCCTCCAGTTCAGCGGCGACGAGAGCCCGGAACTGGTCGCCGAGTTCAGCGACCGCGCGATCCGGGTCCGGCGCGTCGGCGGCGCCGCCGCAAGGGACGCCGGGATTCCCGACGAGGACTCCTGGGCGGTCCTGATCGACCGCGCCCACGACCGCCTGTATGGCGGTTCCGGAGAGAGCTGGGATTACGCCGCGGCGGCCGGCTTCGTCTCATCGCCCGCCGCTGGCGGCAGGCCGCGCCGCGTGTTCATCGCCGGCGGCGTCCACCCCGGCAACGTCGCCCAGGTCGCTGCCGCGGTCCCCGGCGCCTACGCCGTCGACACCTGTTCGGGTGTCGAGGTCTCGCCCGGCCTCAAGGACCGCGTCAAGCTGGAGCGACTGTTCGCCAACCTCGCACAGGGAGTAGCACGATGAAGGTAAGAACACCCCTCGCCGCCGACGTCCTGGCGCCGGACGAGGGCGGCCGCTACGGGGTCTACGGCGGCCGCTACGCTCCCGAGACCCTGATGGCGCCGCTTGAGGAGTTGAGCCGCGCCTACGACCGGCTGCGGCGGAAGCGTTCCTTCACGCGGCGGCTTCGCCATCTGCTGGAGCACTACGTCGGCCGCCCGACGCCGCTCTACTTTGCCGAGCGATTGACCGAGCAGCTCGGCGGCGCGCGCATCTATCTGAAGCGTGAGGACCTGCTCCACACCGGCGCGCACAAGATCAACAACGCCCTGGGCCAGGTGCTGCTGGCCAGGGAGATGGGCAAGACGCGGATCATCGCCGAGACCGGCGCCGGCCAGCACGGCGTCGCCACCGCGACCGCGGCGGCTCTCCTGGGCCTCGACTGCGTCGTCTACATGGGCGAGGAGGACATGCGGCGCCAGCGCCTGAACGTCTACCGGATGCAGCTTCTTGGCGCCGAGGTGGTGGCGGTCGACGCCGGCAGCCAGACGCTCAAGGACGCGATCAACGAGGCGTTCCGCGACTGGGTGGCCAGCTTTGCGGATACCCACTACGTCCTTGGCACGGTCACGGGGCCGGAGCCCTACCCGCGCATGGTCCGGCAGTTCCACAGCGTGATCGGAGCCGAGGCGCGGCGCCAGTTGCGCCGTCTCGCGGGCACGGCGGATCCGGACGTGGCGGTCGCCTGCGTCGGCGGCGGCAGCAACGCGATGGGCCTGTTCTCCGCCTTCCTCGATCGGCCGGATGTACTGCTGGTCGGCGTCGAGGCGGGTGGCCGGGGGCCGGCCCTGGGCGATCACGCGGCGCGCTTCGCGGGCGGCACGCTCGGGGTGCTCCACGGTGCGCGGACGCTGGTGCTTCAGGACGAGGAGGGCCAGGTCGTCGGCACCCACTCGGTGTCGGCGGGACTCGACTACCCCGCGGTCGGACCCGAGCACGTGTTCCTGCACGAACACGGGCAGATCGAGTTCACCTCGGCCACCGACCAGGAGGCGATCGACGCCTTCCACCTCCTGTCGGCGACCGAAGGCATCCTGCCGGCGCTCGAGTCGGCGCACGCGATAGCCGAAGTCGAGCGGCGCGCGCCCGGGATGGACGGCGACCAGGTCATTCTCGTCAACCTCTCGGGCCGCGGCGACAAGGACGTCGAGTCCGTCCTGGAGTACGACGCATGAGCCCCCTTCGCAAGGGTAACTCGAGCGACGGCGAGATTGCGGCGGCCTTCTCCCGCTGTTCGCGCGGGAAGCGTTCGGCCTTCATCCCGTTCCTGGTGGCCGGTGACCCGTCCCTCGAGGCCACCCCCGACCTGCTGCGCGCCCTGGTCGCCGGCGGCGCCGACGTGATCGAACTCGGGGTCGCCTTCAGCGATCCGATCGCCGACGGGCCGACGATCCAGCGTGCCTCGCATCGGGCGCTCACAGCGGGCTCGTCGCTCAGCGCGGTGCTGGGGATCGTCGAGCGGCACCGGGAGGAGCTCGGGGTACCGATCGTCCTGTTCACGTACTACAACCCGGTCCACGCCCGGGGCGTCGAGGTGTTCGCCGCCCAGGCCGCCGACAGCGGCGTCGACGGGGTGCTGTGCGTCGATCTGCCGCCGGACGAGGGCCTGCGCGAACTGCAGCCGGCGTTGGGCGAACGAGGCGTCGATTCGATCTACCTGATCGCGGCCACCAGCACCCGGGAACGGATCGATCGGGCCGCGGCGTCGTCGAACGGTTTCGTCTACTACACCGCCCGCTCCGACGTGACGGGCGAGCGCGATGAACTGATCCCCACCCTGGCGCGGGAAGTCAAGCGCGTGCGCCGGCGGGTGCGCCTTCCGGTCGCGGTCGGTTTCGGTATCTCCACCCCCGAGCAGGTCGCGGAAGTGGCCCAGGTCGCCCACGGCGTCGTCGTCGGCAGCTCCCTGGTGCGGCTGGTCGAGGAGAACGCCGCCGAAGCGGATCTGGCGGCACGGCTCGAACGTCGGGTCGGCGAACTGACGGCACCGTTGCTCCGCTGAAGCGGGAAGCTGCATACCGCGTTTGATGAACGCGATCGCTGTCGGAAGGGCTCCGTGAGGGCCACCGACCGGCGAGCAGGTTGAAGAGTGTCCGGATCTGGCCGGTCTTGGACGAATCTGGCCGGAATCCGATAACTGGTGTCCGCTCTTCTCCCGTCTTCCTCCCTAGACTGGTCGAGGCGTTGATCCGTACAACATTCACAGGACAAGCCGGGAATGACGAGAATGAACGCGACCATGTTTGGAACAATGGCGCCGCTCGTCCTGATCTCGGCGGTCGCGGGTCCACCGCACAGATTCGCACGACAGGCGGCGGACAGCGTGGAACTCGGCGTCGCCTTGACAGTCGCCGTTGCGCGCGACGAGGTGCCGGCCGGTGACGTAGAACTTGAGTTCATCGAAGCGGCGACGCGCGAGCCCGTCGTCCTGTACATCGTTGAGGCGCCGGCGGGGGAGCAGACCTTCCAGGTGACCCTGCCCGTGTTCGACTCGCGATCCGGCTGGTTCGCATCGGCGCGGTCGCCTGGTTGGTGGAGTTCTACCGCGTACATTCCTGCGGACGAACGGGCCGTATCGCTGACCCTGGTTCCCGAGGGGCTTGTACGGTTCGCGGTCGACGGTATTGACCGCAAAGTGGACCGACTCGAGACCGGCGATGTATGGATCAGCGGCCGGGTCGGCGAAGGGGGCGTACACCTTGAGCCTGGGACCTACGGTGGCCCGTGCTTGGTCGATAGCAAGCCGCATCGGCGCGAGGTGCTGATCGTTTGCCCCTTTGCCCGGGACGAGACGGTGGACTTGCGGGTCCGGTTGGGGCCGTTTCTTCCTCTTGTGCGGTCCGAAGTGCCGATTGCCGCCGACACGGACCTGGGCTCGATCGGGCCGGTTCGAGGACCACCATGAGTGAGGATCGAACCCTGCTCGCAGTCAGAATGGGTTGGCGACGGTCAGCGATTCGATCTCCTGGCCGTCCTGCAGGTCTTCGCTGTAGAGCACGTTGCAGTTCGACTCCAGGGCCGCCGCGACGATCAGCGAATCGTAGAAGCTGAATCGCCACCGCCGGTGGAGGGAGAGGGCCGTTTCGTAGAGGGAGATGCTGGGGAAGACAGAGCACAGCGGATCCAGCACGTCCCGCAGGTAGCGAAGCGCCTGTTCGTCCGAGAGAGGGCGCTCGAACTTCCGTAGGGCAACGTTCAGGAACTCCTGCACGACCTGGGAACTGACCACTCCCTCGCCGGTCCCCAATGCACGCTCCACCAGGTTGCGAGCGAGAGCCTGCTTTTCCGGGTCGCGTTGATCGAAGGTGTAGACGAAGATGTTGGTGTCGAGGAAGAAGTCAGCGGGCATTCATCTCATCCCGGGAGAATCGACGGCCTGCCGAAACCTCGGTCATCGCGTCCATGAGTCGGCCGTACTCCCTGACTCGGCGTGCGCCCTGCTGGCTGCGGGCGTACTGGGCCAGCCAGGCACGGAACTCCGCGTTCAGCGTGGTCCTTCTTCGCCGGGCTTCTTCGCGAGCCGCGTCGATCAGCTTCTCGTCAGCACTGAGGGTGATGTTTCTCATGCTGCTTCCTCACCATTGCAGTGTACACGATTGCAAAGTGTACACGGTTCCAGTGCTGCATCAAAGGGTACGACTCCGGCGTGCTTCCGTAGAATCGTCGCGGCGGAACGCGAGGATGAAGTATCGCGCACCAGGCAGACAGTCTCTGGTCGCCGTGGTGCTGACCATTCTGGCCTTCGCGGCAGATACGTCGAGCGGCCCTGCCCAGGCCCAGACCGCGGACTACGTCGAACTCACGGTCCACCTGGACGCCATCGCGTCTCGCGATGAAGCGCCGTCGGGCGACGTGACGATCGAGTTTGCCGAGGCATCGACGCGCGCACCGGTGGCTTCCTTCATGATTGAGGTCGCTGCGGAGGACCAGAGTTTCCAGGTGGCCGTCCCTGAGGCCGAGTCACGGTCCGGCTGGGTCGCGTCCGCTCGGTCAGAGGGTTGGTGGAGTTCCACGGCTTACATCGCCCCGGACGACGAGGAAGTGTCACTGACCCTGGTTCCGGAGGGGGTAGTGCGATTCGCCGTCGACGGTACGGATCGGGGAGTCGACCTCCTGCGGAGCGGCCACGTCCGGATCGCCGGCCGGGTCGGCAATCGCGGCGTGCGGCTCGAACAGGGGAGCTATGGCGGCCCCTGCGAGGTCGACCGTCAGCCCGAACGGCGCGAGGTGCTGATCGCCTGTCCGTTCGCCCGCGACGAAACGGTGGACCTGCGCGTCCGCCTGGGCGTCTTCCTGCCCGTCTTGCGGTCTGAAGTGACCGTTGCGGCCGACACGGATCTGGGACTGATCGAGCCGGTTCGGGGGGCAGTGGTCACCGGGAGCATGGACTCGCAGGACGCGTCGAGCCACAGGTTCGGGATGAGGCAACGGGATGCTTATGGGGCATTCGGGTGGTCCTCCTGGACCGACACACGCGGCGTCTTCATGTTCGAGGGGCTTTCGCCGGGGTTGTATGAACTCAGGCTGGCCGGCTCGGACGGTGACAGTTGGTCGGTGCGTATCGGGTCGCTGAACGACCGGATCGACCTGGGACAGCTCCAGTCGGCGGCGGGGAATCTGTTGACCGTTTCCTTCCTGGCGCCCACTGTTCTGGAGATCGGCGACCTGAAGCCGATCATCTTCGCCGTGACGCTCGGGCCCAATGGTGACGTCGAGGGCTGGAATCGCGACTTCGAATTCGGGGAACGGCGAAGCGACGGTACCTTCGTATGGCGTGGTCTGCCGGCTGGCGACTATGAGGTGCACGTCGAGGACCGTCGAGGCAACCGATGGCACCAGGAGGTCATCCGTTTCTTCGGCCAGGATCACTACACGATCGAACTGGATGCCGTTCCGCTGGTCGGTCGGATCGAGCGAGGAGGGGAACCCCTCGAAGACGCGATGGTCTGGTTCGGCGGCATGTGGGGGTTCGAACGGATTTCCTTTCGGAGTCGGGAGGAGGGCCGCTTCAGCGGCCTGCTGCCGCGGGAGGGCTTCTGGCCGGTCGAGGTGACTCCGGCTCCTGGCTGCGATCCCTGCGAAGGCGGTTGGGACTCGGACGGTTGGGACGGTTTCGATGACCGCGAGGTCAACGACGCCGGCAACTTCGAGATCGCGGCCGATTCGGATGGCGTTGCGCGAGTGCGGATCGAGCTGCCGGGAAGCACGATCAGCGGCCGCGTCGTGCGGAGGAACGTCGCGACGGGACTCCTCGAGCCGGTGGAAGGCGCATACGTCTGGATGGTAGCGATTGATGAAGTGGCGGGTGAGCCGCTCGACCACCTGATGCCGGCCACGTGGCGCAGAAAGACCGATTCGTCCGGGACGTTCGAGATCACCGGTCTACCGGAGTGGGAGTACAGCCTCTCTGCCGAGGGCTGGATCGATGACCGCGAAGTCCGTTCGCGGGAGCTACAACTTCAGGTGGCGAGTGACGACCGGATCGAGGATGTGGAGCTGCTTCTGGAGGACCTGCGGCCCGTGTCCATCGTCGTCCGTGCGGGCGGTGTACCCGTGTCCGGCGCTCAGACGTTCGTCCACTTTCCGGCCGGGACACGACGCGTGGACTCGAACGGCTACACCGACGGCTCGGGCACCGCTCCTCACTGGTTACCGATGGAAGCGGAGGTGGTGGATGTCGTCGTCCGGGCTGATGGCCTCGGAATGGTCGGCTGGCGGTTCGAGATCCGGGATGACGCTCCGATCGGGGTGGAGATGTCGCCCGATCGCGGCGCTCTGCGCGTACCGGACTCGTGGGAAGCCTGGCTGGTCACGCCCGGGGGCGCCCTGGTCGATGTCGGCGACACCCTGGCCGCAATAGCTGATCGAGGCCAGGTTCAGAAAGACGGGGACGAGTTCGTGGTGATGGATCTGGCCCCGGGGACCTACTCGTACTGCTTGCCGGACGGTGTTTGCACGAGGGTCGACATCGTCCCCTGGGCCGAGAGCAGGGTCCGCGACTAGCTCTTCCCTGCTGGTCTAGCCGCCGGTCACCATCCGCGCGACCTTCTCCGCGACGGTGTACACCGCGAACGCGATGTACATCACCGAAGCGATGCTCACGAAGAGGATGTTGATCCAGCCGGGTCGCGCCGACTTCGGCAGCTTCGTCAGGTTCATGTACAGGAGCAGCGGCACGTAGACCGCCATGGCGAATCCGCCGATGAGCGCCGAGTAGAACAGGAAGTCGAGTCCCGCCGTCCCCCTTCTCTCGAAGAAGGCGACACTGGCCGTGCCGATGACGATCGTCGCGCCCACCAGGACGAGATACCACTTCTCCAGGGAGAGCCGGCGCCCGAACTTGAAGCTGGTGTGGAGCATGTCCGCGAAGATCCGGCTCCCCCCGTCCACGCCTCCCAACTGCGAGCTGAACAGCGCCGCCATGCCGACGACAAGAAACAGATAGTGCCCGGAGGTGCCCATCGTCTCTTCCAGCATCTTGGCCAGATCCCACACCAGGCTTCCGCGGCTGGGAACGAGACCTTCGGGATGCAGCACGGCGAGCGAGCCGAAGATGAACAGGAACATCGTGAAGCTGCCGAGGATCCAGAAGCAGAAGACCTGGTCCACCCACACGTACTTCATCCAGTCCCGGAAACGCCGGTGGTTCTCCTCCGACTCCGTATAAACGTAGCCGGCGTCTATCTCCTTGACCTCGTGCTTGTGTGTCGGGCTCATGAGGGGCGGCATGCGCTGCCCCATGCCGACCTTCTTTTCGCGCAGGTAGTACGCGTAGTAGAGATTGCCGAGACCGCCCAATCCCGCGAACACGAGCGCACCGAAGAACTGGCTGAATGCGAATGGCGGGCGCGCTTCGCCGTCGACCGGCGGGATCTCAACGGGAAAGTCCGGGAAGCGCCCCACATTCAGTAGACCGCGCCACATGTCACCGAAGAGATCCGCTGATCCGATCGTCCATACGACGTAGATCAGACCGACGACGATGATGGCGACCAGCCCCATGATGCAGCGTTCGACCGCGGTGTAGATGACCTTGGGCCCGAACAGAATGGCCGCGATCACGGCGAAGACGATGGCGGTCCACACCCACTCCGCCCAGAGCCACTCGGGGAGACTCGTGTTCTCGACGCCGAAGATCAGGCTCCGGAGGGAGACGCCGGTCTCGCGAGCCCAACCCGGAAGGAACTTCCCGACGACGACGAGAAAGACCCAGAGATAGACGATCAGCTTGACGACCCGGACCATGCCGATCAGGGGGCTTTCGCCGGTGACCACGGTCCACCGTCCAACCTCGACGTTGATCCAGAGTTGGAGGAAGATCCCGATCGCGGCTGCCCAGATGAGCTCCGCCCCGACGATCGATGTGATCCACGGCCACATGATCAGCTCGCCGGAGCCGATCGCGATTCCGGCCATGACGATGCCCGGGCCCATCATCTTCAGAAGCGCGGTCTTGCGCTTCGGCAGTTCAGCCTGCTTCAGAGGCGGGACGGGTACGGGCATGGGCGGGTCCTCGTCGACGGACGCTACCGCGACGGCACCTGCGCCACCTCCCGGACCAGGGACATCTCTCCCGTCGTCTCGTCCCGGACGCCGACGACGACCTGGTAGTCACCCTCGGCCAGACTCACCGAGACCTCGAAGCGAAAGGCGCCCTCGGTGGCCTGGACGTCGCCGGCAGGGCCCACGGGCACCGTCATCTGTCGCACCGGCGCGCGCCCGCGCCTGTCCTCGTCGACGGCGAGCAGGAGAAGACGGAGCGCGCCGCTCGGTCCGCCGTCGCCCGGCACCAGCAGGACGGCCTCTTCGGGTACGACAATGCTGACCGGTTGCCGGTGCACCTTCTTCTCCCGCGGGGTCGTCGCGCCCAGGTCGACCGCGACGCCAAGCGGATTCGGGGTGCTGCCGAGGTAGGCCGCGGAAATCAGTCGTTCCGCGAGTTGCTCGTCCTGGGTCTTGTCGCGGTAGGACCGGCGGTACTCCACGCTGCGGCCCCGAGCGGCGTGGGGCGCGAGTTCGACCTTCAGGCGGCGTACCTCGCCCGACCTTCGCTCGTCCGGGGAGAAGCCCAGGGAGTAGGTGGAGGCGAGCTGCTCGGTCACGTCGTCGAGCAGGTCGGCCAGGTCGTTCGAGTTGAGAAGCGCCTTGCCGCCGGTTTCAGACGCGAGCTGCTGCAGGCCGCCCTGGATGTTCGTCCAGTGCAGTCGGTCGTTCTGGTACGACGGCGCCCTTCCATCGAACGACATCGACTGGCTGAGTCCGGTGCGAATGCCGCCGGCGTCCAGCGTGAAGAGAGTGACGCGGTTCGCGTTGGCGTGCGCCGTGAGCTGCTGGAAGCGGCGTGTTTCGTCGTGGCGCTGAGCGGCCGCGTTCGTCTCGGGGACGATGCGCGGGTCGTTCGGGCAGAGGTCCTGGGCGATGTAGTCGAAGGCCGAGAGCCCGGGCTGCTGCGGCAGGCCGTCGCTCATGTAGACGATCGCCTTCCTCCCGGGGATTCCGGCCAGGGTGCTGGTCAGATCGGCGAGCCCGTCGGCCGCGATCGCGGCGCGATTCGCCTGCTCGACCGCGTACGTCTCGGCGAGCGCCACGAGCTGGCCGGTGTTCTGGCATCCCCGGCTGTTCACGTTGATGTCCTCCAGCGTGAACTGCCGGGACCGCTGGTTCCGGACGGCGCGGGCCAGTCCCTTGGGGCGCTTGGCCGCGGCCTTGAGGATCGCGTCGAGATCCCGGGTCGGCGGCACGACGACTTCCAGCCGGTTGACGAACCGCGCGAACATGAACCGCGCGTTCAGGGACCGCCACGACTCGACCGCCTTCTCCAGGCGCCTGAGCAGACGGGAGCGGTAGGGCGGGAAGAGGTTCGCGTCGTCCATGTAGAGGACGATCGTGAGCGAGGCGGGATCGGCCGCTGCCTCGGCTTCGGACGGCTCGGCATCGGCGGTCGGCGCGGCGGTCCGGTCCGCTGGCTCGGCCGCTTGGCCCAGGATCTCCGACTCGAAGAAGTTCGTGATCTCGACCGGTTCGCCGTCCACGTAGAGCTCGAAGTCGTCACGGGTCAAACCCCTGACCGGGCGGCCGCTGCGGTCCGTGACCACGACATCGACTTCGACGACCTGCACGTCGAGGGTGTCGATGAAGGTCTCGCTCGGCTGGGCCTGAACAGCGGCGGCGCCGGCGAGCACAAGCAGCGTCGCCGTCGTGGTGGATGGAAGATGGCTCTTCATGCGCGCGAGTGCGTTCTGCTGCAACGTCTGGCCTCCCTCGGCGGCCGCCTACTCCGGCGGCACGGATACTGGTTCGCGAATCAGGGACGTTAACCCCGTCGTCTCGTCCCGGATTCCGACCGCGACCTGATAATCCCCTTCGGGCAGGTTCATCGCGACTTCGACGCGGTAGTTACCATCCTTGGCCGCGACGCCCGCGGCGCCGCCGACGGTGATCGCCTTCTGCCGGACGGTGGTCCGCGCGCCGTTCTCGTCTTCGACGGCGACCAGCCAGAGGCGGAGTTGGGCGCTCGCGTTCGGCGACGCGCCGTCCCTGCCGGGCAAGCTCAGGATGGACTCCGCCGGCACGCTGACGCCGACGGTCAACTCGTGGATCTTCTTCTCCAGCAGCTTGGTGGCGCCGAACTCGACCACCGCTTCGAGCGGATTCTCCCGGTTGCCGAGGTACGCGACCGAGAGAAGCCGCTCGGCGAGCCGCTCGTCCAGTGACTTGTCGCGGTAGGTGCGCCGGTACTCGATCCTGCGGCCCTTGTCGGCGCCGGGCGCGAGTTGCACGGAGATTTGCCGCGTTTGGCCCAACCTGCGCTGCTCGGGAACGAAACCGAGGGAGTACGAGGCGGAGAGTTGACCGGTCATGTCGTCGAGGAGGATCGACAGGTCATTCGCGTTGATCAGGGCCTTGCCGCCGGTTTCGTTGGCCAGGAGGTGGAGCCCGCTCTGCGCGTTCATCGCCCGGAGGGTGGCGTTGTGGGGAGATGGGGCGCGAGTGGGGTTGTCGAACGAGATGTCCGGGGCTGCACTTCGGAGGCCGGCCGCATCCAGACCGTAGAACGTAACGCGATTGGCGTTGGCATGAGCGGAGATCCGGTTGAACCGGCGGCTCTCGTCGTACTGGACGATTTCCGACATCGTCTCCGAGGCCGCGGTGGGTCTCAGGTCTCTGCAGAGCTCGTTGCCCAGGAAGTCGAGAACCGAGATACCCGGTCGCTGGGGCAGGCCGTCGGTGACGTGCACCACGGTCTTCTTCCCCGGCACGCCCCCGAGGGTCGTCACCAGGTCGGCCAGCCCGTCGGCCGCGATCGCCGTGTTCGTCGCCTGATTGTCCGCGTGCTGCCTCGCCAGGGACAGCAGTTCGCCCCAATTGTCCACGCAGGGGCGGCAGAAGCGCGCCATCCTGCAGAACTCGTCGTTGTCGAGCATGTTGCTGATCGCCAAGCGGCGGGCGCCGTCGCCGTTCTGGATCGCGCGCGGTGACCCCTTGGGGACGCTGGCGGCTCCCGCGAGGATCGCGTCCAGGTCGCGGGTCGGCGGGACAAGCACTTCGAGCCGGTGGACGAACCGCGCGAGCATGAAGCTCGCGTCCATCGATCTCCACGGTTCGACCGCGGCCTCCAGGCGCCGCAGCAGGCGAGTGCGGTGGGACGGGAAGATGTTCGGATCATCGAGGTAGAAGACGACAGTGAGCGCACCTTCGTCCGCGGTGCCGAGGGTGTCTTCGCTGCGGACGACAGGCCGTTCCCTGTTGCGGCGTTCGGCCCGTTGCTCGACATAGATCGCCGACTCGTAGAAGTTCGTGATCTCGACCGGCTGGCCGTCGACATAGAGCTCGAAGTCCTCGCGTGCCAGACCCTTGATCGGACGACCCTTCCTGTCGGTGACGACGACGTCGACCTCGACCACCTGGACGTCGACCGACTCGACGAAGGGCTGGTTGGGCTGAGCTTGCAGTGCCCCTGCCAGGATGAGGCACAGCAACGACGCCAGGGCCGGCGCCGATCGCGGACTTCGCTCAGATCGGGTCACCATGCTGCCTCCCATGCTCCACCTGGAGCTTCGTTGGTCGATCCTGACGCGTGGTGGAAGCAACTTCCGTGCCGGCGTATGAGTTCCGCACCCATGCGGGAGCACGGTCCGCAGACTGCTAGCAGATCCCCGGCCCGGTACGATACAGGCTTGTTGCGGAGTCGTTTCCGATGACGTTGCGCTCGTCCGCGGCGTTCCAGGCGATCGTCGCCGGCATCCTCTTCTCGACTGGTGGCGCCGCGGTCAAGGCGACGCAGCTCGATGCCTGGCAGGTGGCCGGTACGCGCTCCCTGATCGCGGCTGCCGTCCTGCTGGTCGCGATTCCCGCGGCGCGGAGGTGGGCGGGTGGCGTGAGCCGGGCGAGCCGAGTGCCCGCGGCCATCGGCTGGTGGCGCAGCCCGCAACGGCGCCGCGCTTTCCTCCTCACCCTGGGGACCGGCTGCTGCTACTGCCTGACCCTGTTGCTGTTCGTCCACGCGGCGAAGCGGACGACGGCAGCCGAGACGATCTTCCTGCAGTCGACCGCGCCCCTGTTCGTGCTGCTGCTCTCGCCCCTCCTGTTGCGGGAACGACCGGACGGGCGGCAGCTTCTCTTCGTGCCGCTGTTCGGCGCCGGTCTGGTGATGGCGTTCTTCGGCGGCGCCGATGCCGCGGCCACCGCGCCGGATCCCCGGACGGGGAACGTGCTCGCTACATTCTGCGGCCTGGCCTACGGCCTGACGCTGATCGGTCTGCGCGCCGCGGGCCGGTCGCCGCCGGCGGGACGAGCGGCTGGTGCGAGCGGCGGTACGTCCTCTGCGGGGGACGGAGCTGCGGCCCGCGCTCCCGGGATCGCGGCCGCTGCCTGCGGCAACGTGATCGTCTGCCTCGCGTGCCTGCCGGTCATGGCGCCGCTCAACTCCGCCGCCCCCGGCGAGCTCCTGATCGTGGTGTATCTCGGCCTGTTCCAGGTCGCGCTCGCCTACGTCTTCGTGACCCGGGCCGCCCGCGTCCTGCAAGCTCCCGTCGTCGCGCTCCTGCTGCTCCTGGAACCGGCGCTCACCCCGTTCTGGGCGATGTGGTTCCACGGCGAGCAGCCGCACCTGCTCACCTGGCTGGGCGGCGGCGTCGTCGCCCTGGCGACGGTGCTGCTCGCGGCCGTGGTGCGGTCCGCGGAGGAGTAGGGCGCCCTCCCGTCTGCTAAACAAACGTCCGTTGCGGCGTCTTCAACCATGAACCCACCGGTGCGCGGTGTCGAGCCGCCACACACGGAGCCAAGGAGACGTCACTTGACGATCGCAAGCGTTTCGATGACCGAAGAGCCGCCCGCTGCGCCTCCTCCGATCCCGGATCCGGGAGCGACGCTGCAGGAACTGTTCGAGGAGCACAACCGGCTCATCTTCTACACGGCCTACCGGGTCACCGGCAACGCGACGGACGCCGAGGACGTGCTGCAGACGATCTTCCTGCGGCTCGTGAAGCGGCCGCCCGCGGCGCTTGTGCCAGGGAACGCCGGGGGCTACCTGAGGCGGGCGGCGATCAACGCGTCGCTCGACCTGCTCCGCTCGCGCAAGCGTTCCCGTCTGGTGGCGCTCGATCAGCAGGTGATCGAGGAGATTGAACCGGCGGTCGACGGGACGAGTGACCCGGATCGACGCTTCGCCTCGCGGGAACTGCGTGACCGGCTGCGGCGGGAACTGGCGAAGGTGAACCCACGCGCGGCGGAGATGTTCGCGTTGCGCTACTTCGAGGGCTACCGCAACTCGGAGATCGGACCGATGCTCGGCACCTCGCGGATGACGGTGGCGGTAACGCTGCACCGCCTGCGGAAGCGCCTGAGCCTGGCGCTGGCCGAGGAGCAACCGGAAGCGGAAGAGGAAGGACAGGCAGGCAAGGGAAGGATGCTGCGATGAGCAACCGCAACCAGATGAATCGGACCTTGATCGAAACCGCGGAGGCGATCGCCGCCGAGCAGCCGCCGGCCGGTGCCGCCAGCGCGGCAGCGGCGCGTGTGCAGAGTGCCCTCGCCGCCGCGACCGCGGATGCGGGAGCCGCCGGGGAACCGGGCGACGCCTCCTCGACGTCAGGGACCCTGACCTCCTGCGCCGACTACCAGGCACGGATGCCGGCCCTGGTCGCGGGGACGCTTCCCGAGGCCCAGCGCCTGCTGGTCGAGGATCACAGCCGCGAGTGCATTCCCTGCCGCAAGCACCTGCAGGCCGTGCGCGCGGGTCGCGCCGTTTCGGACTGGTCCGGACCGGCGGCGCCGGCGCGGGTCGGCCGCTACTACGCCGCGGCGGCCGCGGTGGTCGCCCTAGCAGCGGCAGGCGTCTGGACCTCTCAGCGCGTGCTGCAGCCGCCACAGGACGGGATCGTTCAGGTCCAGAACGTCGACGGCCGGATCTTCGTTGCCGGTTCCGGCAGTGACTCCGAACTCGTGCCGCTCGCGCCCGGAGACGCGATCGACGGCGGCGCCCGGGTCCGCACCGGTGCCGGCAGCCGCGGCGTGTTCGAACTCGTGGACGGATCGCGGATCGAGGCCGCCGGCCTGACCACGTTCCGCGTCGATGCCCGCCGTCGCGGCGACCGCATCCGGGTCGACCGGGGCAGCGTGATCGTCCAGGCGGCGGAGCAGGAGAACCGGTCGCTGGTCGTGTCGACCGAGGAGATGCTCGTGTCGGTCAAGGGCACGATCTTCGCGGTCACTCACGGCGTGAAGGGTTCGCGGGTCTCGGTGATCGAGGGCGAGGTCGAAGTCGAGAAGGGCCGCGAGCGGCACAGCCTGCTGGCCGGCGATCAGTTGCGGAGCCGGCCGACACTGATCGCGATGACGCTGCAGGAGGAGGTTGGCTGGAGCCAGGACGCCGACCGCTACCTGGCGGTGCTCGAAGAGTTCAAGTCGCTGCGCAGCGAGCTGAACCAGTTGATGGACGCGGCGCCGGCGCGGCACTCGACCCGGTTGCTCGACCTGATGCCGAGCGATACGAAGTTCTACCTGGCGATGCCGAACGCGCCGGCGACGCTTGGGGACCTGTTCGAGCTGGTGCGCTCGCGGATGGAGTCGAGCGAACTGCTCGCCGGGTGGTGGGAGGAGTTCGAGGCCTCCGACGAGGCGGGCACGATCGAAGACGTGGTCGGCGCTCTGCGCGGCCTTGGGGATGCGATGGGCGACGAGACGGTCGTCGCCGTCGTCGGTGACCTGGTCGAGGAAGACATGGCCCCCCTGGCGGTCACCGAAGTGACCGACTCCGCGGCCCTGCGTGAGGCGATCGAGGATCACCTGGCGGAACTCGCGCCTTCAACCGACGAAGCGCCGGTCAACATCGTCGACGACCTGGATTCGGCCACCGGGCAGGACGAGGGGCTGCTGCTGTGGATCACCGACGACCTCGCCGCGGCGTCGACTTCGCTGACCGCCCTGCGGACGGTGGCAGCAAACCGGGATGGCGCCGCCAACCCGTTCGTCGGCTCGCGCCTGCACGGCCGGCTGGCGCAGCGCTACGCGGAAGGCGCGGAGCTGCTCGCCGCGGTCGACTTGGCCGGCGTCATTGCCGGGATTCGCGACGCGGAGGAAGACGAGGAGAACGAACAGGAGGAAGAGGGCGACGAGGATGACGAGGACGTGGAAGAAGTCGCGGTCTTCGCCTTCACGGGGCTCGACAGGGTCCAGGACCTCGTCGTCGCCCGTACCCAGGACGGCGACCGGGCCGACATCACGGCTGCGCTGAGCTTTGACGGTGAGCGCTCGGGAATCGTGTCGTGGTTGGCTGAACCGGGTGCCAACGGAGCGCTCGAGTTCTTCTCGCCCGATGCGTCGTTTGTTTCCGCCGGCGTGATCGAGGATCCGCTCACGATCTATGACGAGCTGACGGGCTTCTTGAGCGAACACGGCATCGACATCGCCGAGCCGATGGCGGAGGTCAGGGCCGAACTCGGACTGTCGCTGCGCGACGACCTGCTCCAGCACGTTGGCGGCGAGTACGCGGCCGGCATCGACGGTCCGGTGCTGCCGGTCCCGGCGTGGAAGGCGGTGGCGGCCGTCTACGATGCGGATGCGCTGCAGAGTTCGATCGAGGTGCTGGTGGACAAAGCGGCCGAGGTCACGGGGAACCTGGACGGGAACGGGAATGCACGGCTCGTTCTCGACGAACAGGAGTCGGGCGGCCGCACCGTCTACCGTCTCGGCCTCGAGGTGGACGACGGCGACGGGGAGGACGACGAAGCGGGCGAAGGCGACGAAGACGCCACCGCTGGCGCGGCCATACTGCGCCTGCTCGAAACTCCCGAGATCTTCTACACGTACTTTGACGGGTACATGGTGAGCGCCTCCAACGTGGCAACGATCGACACCGCGATCCGGTACCGCGGCAGTGGCGCGTCGCTGACCTCGAGCCAGGAGTTCCTCGATCTGCTGCCCGAGAACGGCTACGCCGACTTCTCCGCGATGGTCTACAACCGGCTTACCGAGACGGCGAGCGAACTGTTCGACCTGCTGCCGACCGAGGTCGCCGGCGACGATCAGCAGGCCGTGGTCCAGGCGATCGAGGAACAACTGAACAGTCAGGGGCCGGCGCTCTACACGGTGTACGCGGGCCAGAGCGAGATCGTCGTGACCTCCAGCGGTCCGAGCTTGCTGGCCTTCACCGGGTTGGGCCCGCTGTTCGGACTCCCCAATCTCCTGGAGGGCCTGGAGTCGATCGACGACGGGGCCGATCCCGAGCCGGAGGGCGAGCCGGCGGCCGGCGTGGACGATCAGGTCGCGGAGAGATTGCCGGACACCCGCCTGAGGCCTGCTGCTTGATGAGTGAGGCGCCGCCGGTCATCGACCTCGACGGTCTCGGGGTCCGGTTCGGCCGGCACCAGGTCCTCGACGACCTGCGCGGCGCTTTCTCGGGCCGGGCGATCGGCCTCCTGGGGCCGAACGGCGCCGGCAAGACGACGCTGCTGAACACCCTGCTCGGCTTCTACAAGCCGTCGGCCGGCACCGCCCGCCTGTTCGGCATGGACATCCAGGCTCAGGGCCGGGAACTGCGGCGCCGGATCGGCTACATGCCGGAGCGGGACGCCTTCATCGCCGGCATCTCCGGCGTCCGCTTCGTGCGCCTGATGGGAGAACTCTCCGGGTTGCCGTCCGAAGCCGCCCTGGAACGCGCCCACGAGGTGTTCTTCTACGTGGGCCTGGGTGAGGCGCGGTACCGCAACGTGGAGACCTACTCCCTGGGCATGAAGCAGTTGCTCAAGCTGGCGCAGGGCATCGTCCATGGTCCCAGCCTGCTCTTCCTCGATGAGCCGACGAACGGGCTCGACCCGCCCGCCCGGCTCCGCATGCTGCGCCTGATCCGGGAGATCCGGGATTCGGGGAAGGCGAGGATCGTCGTCTCGTCGCACCTGCTACGGGACGTGGAGGAGTGCTGCGAGGAGGTGCTGGTGCTGAACCGTGGGCGGATCGCCACCTACTGCAACCTGGCCGAGGAGCGGCGCGCCAACCGCCGCTTCCTCGAACTCGATCTCGCCGCCGACCGCGAGGGCGCGGGGAGCAGCTTCCGGGCGGCGATCGAGGGGCTCGGCTGCGAGGTCGCGGTGGTCAACCGCCGCCGGATCAAGGCCGTGCTGCCGCCGGGCGTCAAGGTGCGCCACATCTACGCCTCGGCGATCGAGCAGGACGTGACCATTCGCCGTCTGGATCACAAGCGCACTTCGCTGGAGGACATCTTCCTCAAGGCGATGGAGGGCGACGATGGCCGTCTATGACCACGGCTACAAGGGTTACAGCGGCCCCCTGATGCCGGCCCGGACGCGGTTCCTCGTCATCAGCCGTTACGGTCTGCGCGACGTCTTCGCGTCGAAGCTCTTCCTGGCCTTCTTCGCCTTCTGTTTCGCCTGGCCGCTGGTGCTGCTCGTCGCCATGTACCTGCGCTACAACGCGGAGGCGCTGGCCCTGATCAACATCGATTCGGGCGACCTGCTCGAGTTCGTTCAGGTCAACACCTGGTTCTTCCAGAACCTCTTCCTGCGCGCCCAGCTCTATCTCGCGTTCATCGTCGTCCTGGTCGTCGGCCCCTCCCTCGTGTCGGCGGATCTCCGCAACCGGGCGATGCCGCTCTATCTCTCGCGGCCGCTGACCCGGACCGACTACGTGCTCGGCAAGCTCGTCGTGCTCGGCGTCCTGGTTTCCGCGATCACCTGGGCGCCGGGGCTGCTCCTGTTCGTCATTCAGGCGTCACTGGGCGGCCGGGAGTGGTTGCTGGAACATTGGCGGATCGCACCGTCCCTGGTCCTTCTGTCGGCGGTCTGGACGCTCTGCATGTCCTTGCCGATGCTGGCGATCGCGGCCTGGGTGAAGTGGAAGCCCTGGGCCCGGATCGTGTTCATGGGCGCGATTCTCACCGGCACGGCCTTCGGCGAGTTCTACAAGCAGTTCTACGACTCCTGGCTGGGTAGCATGGTCGTGGCGTTCGACGTGACGGACGCCCTCTCGGACGCGGTCTTCGGCGTCGAGTCGCCCGGCGAGATGCCGGCTGCGGCGGCATGGGTGGCTGTAGTGGGGCTGGCCGCGCTGTCGGCGGCCCTGCTCTACCGGCGCGTGCGCGCCTTCGAGGTCGTCAAGTGAGCGGTGCCCGCAACATCGTGATCCGCGACGTCTCGAAGTTCTATGGCGACGTGCTCGGCGTCAACCGGGTCGATCTGGAGATCGAGCCCGGCATCACCAGCCTGGTCGGCCCGAACGGGTCCGGCAAGAGCACGCTGATGAACCTGCTCGCGGGTCTGTTGCGGCCGACGCGGGGCGAGATCAGCATCCTCGGCCTCCCGGTCACCAGGCCGCAGGATCTGTTCCACCGCTTCGGCTACTGCACGCAGTACGACTCCTTCCCGCGCGGCGCCACCGGCTGGCAGTTCGTCTTTTCCTATCTGCTGCTGCACGGCCTGGACCGCGGCGAGGCGGAACGCCTGACCGCCCGTGCGCTGGATCGGGTCGGCCTCGTCGACTCGGCTCACCGCCGGATCGCGGGCTATAGCAAGGGCATGCGGCAGCGGATCAAGCTGGCCCAGGCTATCGCCCACGGGCCGCAGGTCATGGTGCTCGACGAGCCGCTCAACGGCCTCGATCCGATGGTGCGCGCCGAAACGATCGAACTCTTCCGTCAACTGGCGCGGGAAGGCCAGCACGTGCTGGTCTCGAGCCACATCCTGCACGAGGTCGACCTGCTCTCGGACCGCGTGATCCTGATCTCGAACGGGTACATCGTCGCCGAAGGCGAGGTGCCCGGGATGCGGGCGGAAGTCGAGGAAGTGCGCGAGCAGCCGCTGCAGGTGTTCGTGCGCTGCGATCGCCCGCAGTGGCTCGCCAGCCGCGCCTTCGAGCTGGACCACGTGACCGAAGTTCAGCTTCACGACGACGGCGGCGGCCTGCACCTGCGCACCCGGGACGCGGACCGCTTTCTGCGCCTGGTCGCCGAACTCGTCGCCGAGGGCGGCGTGGAGGTCGAAGCGGTCGGCCCGGCCGACAGCGACTTGCAGGCGGTCTACCGCTACCTTGTCCATGAAGAGGAGGAACCCTCGTGACGGTGGCCCAGGAGACGGCGGCGCGGACGCGCATCGACTGGGCGCTGCTGGCCCGACAGGTCGGGGGACTCGTGCGGTTGGAGCTGCGCCGGCTGCTCCTGACCCGCAGGGCGGTGATCCTGGGGCTCGCGTCGGCGGTTCCGGTGGCGATCGTCCTGCTCGTCGGCTCCATTCCGATCGGCGGCCAGACGGTGCTGGAGCGGTTCGGCAACCGGACCGTCTACGAGACGATCTTCGAGACGGTCTTTCTCGGCGCCATCCTGTTCTTCGGTTGCCTGTACGTGTTCTTCAACCTGTTCCGGGGCGAGATCCTCGAACGCAGCCTGCACTACCTGCTGCTGACGCCGCTGCGCCGCGAACTGGTCGTGGTGGCCAAGTACCTGGCCGCGGTCGCCGCCGTGGCCGTGTTGTTCATGGCCAGCACCGTGTTCAGCTACGTCCTGATCTACCTGCCCGTTGGTTTCTCGGGAGCGATCGAGGACCTGACCGCCGGCCCGGGTGGCGGTCATCTGGTGGCCTACCTGGGCGTGACCCTGCTCGCCTGCATCGGCTACGGCTCGCTGTTCACGCTGATCGGCATGGTGTTCCGGAACCCGATCATCCCGGCGGGCCTCCTCTACGTGTGGGAGATGCTGCACTTCCTCCTGCCGCCGGCGCTGAAGAAGCTCAGCGTGATCCACTACCTGAAGGGCTTGCTGCCGGTGCCTCTTTCCGACGGTCCGTTCGCCGTGGTGGTCGAACCGCCTCCCGCTGCCGTCTCCGTCCTCGGCCTGCTCGGCCTGGCCGCCGTCGTACTCACGGCAACCGCCCTGATCATCCGCCGCATGGAGATCCGGTACACCGAGGACTGACGAGGGGCGTGGCGGCCACACACTGGGTGCGCCGGCCTGGGTGCGCCGGCCTTCTGGCCGGTATTCGCGCGACGCCGCGAAGCGGCGAGCCCGAGTCGCCGCGTCTGAGAGCATAGGAACCATGGCCCCCATAGACATCGGCGGCCTGGAGATCCCCGAAACCGCCCTGACCTTCAAGTTCGTCCGCGCGTCCGGCCCAGGCGGGCAGAACGTGAACAAGGTCGCGACGGCCGTTCAGTGCCGGCTCGACCTCGACGCGGCCGGCATCGAAGGCCCGTTGCGCCAGCGCCTGCAACGCCTGGCGGGGAAGCGCCTAACCGTGGCAGGTGAGATCGTCGTCTTCTGCGACACTCACCGCACGCAGGCCCGGAACCGGGAGGCGGCGCTCACGAGGCTTGCGTCGATGATCGAAGAAGCTGCTGTCGAGCCTCGGC
This sequence comes from Acidobacteriota bacterium, assembly GCA_026707545.1. Taxonomy (NCBI): domain Bacteria; kingdom Pseudomonadati; phylum Acidobacteriota; species Acidobacteriota bacterium. The sequence continues at coordinate 341,767 of JAPOWR010000002.1, forward strand.
CGCGGGTGGCCACTCGACCGTCCGCCCGCGCCCGGGCGAGACGGCTGGAGGCCAAGAGGCAGCGCGGCGCAACGAAGCGGCTACGCGGTCCGGTCGGCACCGACGAGTAGCTTCTATCTCAGCGCCTTCCGGCACGAGACCGTCGTGAACCGTCCGCGGTCCGCGGTCACCAGGTCGACCTCGATGTCCTGGCCGCGAGTCAGCTCGTCCCAGACGGGATGGTCGAGTGGAGGGCAGGCGATCTCGCCGGCCATTTGCTCCCGCTGGCTCCCCGTCATGTTCATCAGGTCGCCCGCGAACTCGGGAATCACCTGGACCCGGTGAATGAGCCGGTCCACCCGTTCCAGCTCCCGGCCCACCCAGACCCGGTTCCAGCCGGGACGCAGCCGCGTCGGCGGGAAATCCAGGCCGTGGCGGTAAACGAGGTCGGCACTGACGTGGGGTGGAGAGCCGCACGAAAGAGGCGCCAGCGCGGCGACGATCAGCGGCAGGACGAAGCGGCGCATCGCGTCGGACAAACTACCGCACTTCACGAACCCGCGACACCCCGCGGGCTAAGCTCCAGCGCATGCGAACCAAACCCCTGCTCGCTTGCCTCGCGCTGGGCCTCGCGGTGGCGCCCAGCGCACCAGCCGATGACTGGCCGCAGTGGCGGGGCGCCGAACGCCGCGGCATCTGGCACGAGGACGGCATCCTCGACCGGTTCCCCGAGGACGGCCTCCACTTCGTCTGGCGAGTGCCGATCGGCCCGGGCTACGGCGGTCCGGCGGTGGCCGGCGGGCGCGTGTTCGCGACGGATTTCGAGCGGTTGCCGGGCAACCGCGGCCGCGAGCGCCTCCTGGTGCTAGACGAGGCGACCGGGAAGGAGCTCTGGGAGCACGCCTGGGAAACCGGCCTCGCCGGCCTCATGCCCGCCTACTCGAACGGCCCACGGGCCACGCCGACCGTCGACGGCGACCGCGTCTACGTGCTCGGTTCAGCCGGCTATCTGGCGGCGCTTTCGGTCGAGGACGGCCGCGTGCTCTGGCGGCACGACCTGGTCGAGGACTACGGGGCTCCCGTGCAGGCCTGGGGCTTCGTCGGCGCCCCACTGGTGGATGGCCGGCAGATCATCACGCTGGTCGGCGGCGAGCCCGACGCCATGGTCGTGGCGTTCGATCGGGAGAACGGTCGCGAACTCTGGCGCTCGATGGAGGTCGGCAACGAGCCGGGCTACAACCCGCCGGTCATCTACGAGCTGGGCGGCAGGCGGCACCTCATCGTCTGGCATCCGAAGGGCATCGCCGGGCTCGATCCGGACGGCGGCGAGGTGTTCTGGCAGTTCCCCTACGACGTGGAGTACGGGCAGACGATCGCCACACCGATCCAGGACGGGAACCAGCTCCTCGTGTCGTCCGCGTCGCATGGTTCGACGCTGATCGAAGTCGCCGGCGAGTCAGATAGGAAGCCTCGGGCCAGGATCGCCTGGAAGGGCAGGAGCAGCAGCAAGGAGGACCTCGACGGCCTTCATGCATTCAACTCCACGCCGGCCTTCGACGGCGACATGATCTACGGCATCGGCGGCCAGGGTGCACTGCGCGCCATCGACCGAGCCACCGGAAAGGAAGTCTGGGCGACCTTCGGACCCAGCGAGGACGCGCGCATCGCCACCGCGTTCCTGGTCAGGAACGGCGACCGCTACTTCATCAGCAACGACCGGGGCGAACTGATGATCGCCCGGCTGAGCCGGGACGGTTACCACGAGATCGACCGCACCCGCCTGCTCGAACCCACGACGCCGAGCAGACGTGTCCGCCGCGAACTGGGCAAGCTCCTCTGGGTCCACCCCGCCTACGCGAACGGCCACATCGTGCACCGCAACGACCGGGAGATCGTTAGGGCGTCATTGCTGGCGGAGTGACGTTACAGACTGGGTGCGCCTGCGTCCCGCCGGCATCCGCTCGAGCCACCAAGCGACGTGGTCAGCTACGGTTCTGCTGGTCTTGTGTGCGCTAGTTTCGACTCATGCGTTTGCACATCGCGTTAGACGACGATCTCGTGGCGGAACTCGACCGCCGTGCAGGTCCGGGGCAGCGTAGCGCTCTCATCGCTCGACTGATCCAACGCGGACTCGATGACGAACGGCGCTGGGATGACATCGAGTCGGCGCTCGGCGGCATCTCCGACACGGGCCACGACTGGGACCACGACCCGGCGGAGTGGGTGCGACGCCAACGGCACGGCGACCGGTAGCCCTCAGGCTGACCTCGAACGCTCCTTCCGGGCTGCGACTGGCCTAGTCCCTTCTCTTCCGTTACGAGGCCGCCTCCATGACGCACCGCTCCACGAACGGCATCATCGCCGCGACGCACTCTGCCGGCTGCTCAAGCTGGAGCAAGTGTGTCGTGTCTGGCACGAAGTCGTAGTCGAGGGCCAGGATCTCCCCGAGATCCACCGTGGGCAGAAATGAGAAAGGCACCGTGGGATCGGAGCCGATGATCTTCGCGGGACACGAAACGCGGCTCAGGTCCGCGGCTCCTGCCCATCGAGGGCCTTCCAGAGAAATGGTGGCTTCGTACTCCCTCGGGCAGCGCAGTACGTATCCGTCGCCGTTCGAGGCTTGCCGCAGCGTGGTGCGCGCGATGAGTTCGGGCGCGCCGGGGCAGAGAAGCTGGAAGGCGGGCGCGCGCAGTACCCGGTCCACGAACTCCTCGCGGCTTGGGAAGCGTTCGCGACGCCTCAGAGCGGCCTCGCCCAGTTGGCGGAGCATCGTCCCCACCTTCGCGACGTCCTCGGTCCGGCAGCCTGGCGGGCAGACGACCGGGTCGAACAGAACGAGCGCCGAGTAGGCCGACTCGCGACTGGCGTGGATCAGCGCCGTTTGGGCCGATACGGAGTGGAACACCCCGATCTTCGGCTTGGCGCCGAAGTGCCGATCGATCGCCTCTGCGACGCACATGTGGTCGTCGACGAACGTTCCGATGCTGTGGGTCTCGCGATCGCCGACGGGGTTCCAGCCGTGGTTGCGGAGGTCGAAGAGAACGACATCGAACCGGTCGGTGAGCCGCGACCAGAACGGGTAGTAGGCATCGGCGGCGAAGCCGTTGCAGTGACTGACGACGAGGCGTGGTCCGCTGGGGTTGCCATGCCGCCTGAGGATGATGCGGTTGCCATCGGCCATGCGGGCCTCGGCCGTCGCCAGGGGCGCTCCGTCGGTCATCGCGCCGGACTACCCGTCTCGCTGCGACTCTTGCCGCAGGAAGCTCCTCACCAGGCCGGTGGCCGCGGCCGCTCCCGCTACAACAGCAGCGAAGACGAAGAGCCAGGGGAAGGCGCTAGACGGATACTCCTCGACCAGTTCGACTGCCCCTCTGAGAAGGACGACCAGCATGGCAATCCCGCCCGGAATGCTGAACCACGGATCGACGAATGGCTGCTCCGCCCCGTGTTCGCTTCGCTCCGAGAGCCGTGGGTAGTTGCGCGAAGTCCGGCCCCAGTTCGGTTGAGGCCTCGAGATCGCGAGGAGAAGCGCGAGAACGGCCGCTGTTGCCACGGTCCAGAGCAGCCAGACTCCTGCCGCTGACTGGGGCGGTTCGGCCGCCAGGTCCGCTACCAGGTCGAGCACCAGAACGAACACACAGAAGACAGCCGGACCCTGAAACAGCGGATCGGTGAACGTACGGTAGACATGCCAGGCTGGCTCGGGACGGGCTTCCGGCTGTCCCGGAGCCTGCCTGTTGCCCCAGGTCCGCCCGAGCGAGATGGCGATGGATGCCACCATCACAACCAGACCGGCCAGATACGCCATGGCCAGGGCCGACGTGCGGATGGTCTCAGGCGTGAGCACACCCGAGCTGAAGCCGGCGATGAGGAGCAGCGCTACGAGCGACAGCTTGGCCCAGGGACCGCTTTCGTCCCTCTCTTCTTTCGCCTTTCGTTTACCGGTTTGCTTCATCGCCCGCGTCGCCGGCCGGCTGCTCCCGCTGATCGCGTCACGGCGACTCCGACCCCGAGCCGACGGCATCGACCGAGACGTCAGAGGCCCCCGGCTCTTGGGTGTTGTCCAGCTTCCGCCGTCGGTGGAGCTGATCGATTGACGGCATGATGGTGGCCATTGCCATCGCCGCGAGCGGCGCGATGAACCATAGCGTCGCCGCGATCGAAGAGGGGTCCTCTTCGATCGCCTCCATGCCGTACCTTGCGAGGTGGACAGCCCCGACCGCCATCGCAGGAAGGGTGAACCAGGGATCGCGGAACGTCTCCGCGACCGTCGGCTTTTCGCCGCGGCGCCGGCCAGGCACACCGTCCAGGTCGGCTCTCTCGAGGCTCACTCGTCTGCTGATGCTGAGCGGCAGGACGACGGACAGAAAGGCCACGAACACGAGGTACCACACGGTCCGTTCGGAAGCCGGCGGTTCGATGATCAGGTCCGTGATCAGTCGGACGATCAACACGAACGCGCAGTAGATGGCGGGAACCTGGTACCACGGGTCCGTGAAGAGTCTCGCCTCGTGCCAGACCGGCCCCGTCTGGACCTCCGGCGGAGCTTCAGCCGGATTCAGGTAGTTGCGGCCCTGGCGCAGCAGCGACATGACGACGCTCAGTGCCATTGCGACGAGAGCGACGACGTAGGACATCGCCAAAGCAGAGGTGCGCAGGTTGTCCATCGACAGCAGGCCGTCCAGCTCTCCGGACATCAGGAGGCCCATGAGCATGGTGAACCGGGCCGACAGCTTGGAGTCGTCGTACTTCTTGGCCAGGGAGGTCATGGATTCTCAAGGTCCCTGGGTGTGCCGCGGAACACCTGCTTCCGGTGCCAGCCGACGAAGTTTGGGTCTGGGCGTTGCCGGGCGCTTTGAGGGTTGCGAATCCGCTTACCGTGACAGTCGAGGAGTTGGTGAAACGCCGGACTCTGGCCGTTTGCCTCGTCCGACACGACGAGCCTATAGCCCTTGGTCGCCCGCTCCAGGCCGATTGCTCCGCGGTCAAAGGTCTGATGGTGGAGGATGCAAAGAGCGAGACCGTTGCGGACCTGGTCGGGCCCTCCGTGAGAGTGCCACCTGATGTGTGCCGCCTCCAACGCGACGAGTTCGTCGTTGAGTCGGACATCGAAGCCGCACACAACGCAGCGTCGTTCGTACGCTCGCAGGACGGCATGGCGGAAACTGCGATCGCGGGTGGTGGGAGCCTTCGGCTGAAGCACTTGCTCAACGGGCCTCGCGAGCCTGACCGCGTCGCGGATCGAGTCGTGCAAGGAGGGTGGAAAGTGCTTGCCGAGGAGCTTTCGCGCTGCCTGCTCGATGAGTTCGGGATCGGCTAAGAGCATCCGCTGATCGGCCTCTTTGAAGCCTCCGGCCGCCGCGTGGTCGACCAGCTGCCGATGACTGATCTCGCCCTTGCCCCTGATCCGATCCAGGTCAGTGTCGGCGATGACTTCCCACAGATCGTCTCCACGCAGCCGGGCAAATGGAGCCTCGAGGTGGACAACTACCGGCCGTGACCGGCCACCGTGGTTGATCGAGCGTTCATCCTGAGGGCGGCCAGCTGCTCTATCAGCCGAACGACCTGGGCTCGAAGTCCTCGGCGTTGAGAATGCTGGCGCTGCTGCCGGTGGCCCGGATGACGAAGAGTCCCTTGCGCTCCGCGTAGGTCGTCACGGCGCCGTCGCTCTTGAGGTAGGCCACGGCGCCCAGAACCCGTTTGCCCCGGTACTCGCGTGCGAAGTCGGTGAACTTCGACAGCTTGGCAAGGAACCGGGTCACGTCCTCTGATCGCAGGGTCGTCTTGACCTCGACCACCACGACCTCCCACCGGTTCACGGCCACGATGTCGAACTCGAAGTGCTCGCCGTTTCGTCGTCCCTCGCGCCGCTGGTGGGTGTGCTCGACGGCGATTCCCCTGCCGTTGAGCAGGGGCACGAGGTCGCCATCGACCAGGCTTTCCATCAGCTTTCCCCACTGGGACGTGAAGTAGCTCTCCGTCTTCTTGAGCTGGCGGCCGGTTTCGGCTATCTGGCGGTCCGTTGCCTCCTGCCTCTTTCGGAGTGCCTCCATCTCCCTCTCGGCCTTGGCTTCTCTCTTCTTGGCCGTGGCCTCGTGCTCGGCCATGAGCGCGGCGATCTCCCGGTTCTTTCGGCCCACGTCGGCGAAGATCTCCCGAATCTCGGCGAAGGTCGGCGGCTCGCTGGGCTTGGCTGTCTCTTGCGTCGTCATGTTCTACGCTTGTCTCCTTGTCGCGGCAGGAGTTTGGACGCGTCCGGAGCGGGGCAGGACGCCGAAGGCGCCGCCGTCAGGCGGCCGCCGGGCCGGGTCGGCAAGGGACTGCAAGCATACGCGAAGGGAGGTGGCCTTCCCTGCGCCCCGGATGAGGCCTCAGAACCGATACCGCAACCCCACCGACACACCCACATACCCGTTCCCATCGAATCCCAGGTCGCTCGTGAACGGGGTCGTCCCGTCCGCCTGGACGGGTTCGTGGCTCCGGACCACCTTCCACAGGTCGCTTCCGCCGAACTCCTCGAACCGGGCCCATCGCGCCTTGATCGTGAACGATGCGTTGTCGCCGAGGGTGTGGTCCAGACCGGCCAGGACCTGGTAGCCGGAGAGGGTGTCGCTGAACTCGCTGTCGAAGAGGCTGATCGTGCCGGCGCCCGCCGCCGGACGATCGGCGAGGGTAAGTGGCGGGTCGACGTCCTGGTAGCCCTGCGCGAGCGTCTTGCGCAGGAGGCGGGCGCCGTAGCGGAGGCTCACGCGGGCCTGGCCGACCCCCAGGCCGACGAAGGGGGTCCAGGACGTGGAGTTGTCGAAGTCCCAGTAGGCGTTGACGAAGAGCTCGCGCGAGTCGAAGTCCGAGACCGTCACGGTGGGAGGATCGACTGGACTCCACTCGGTCATCTTGTTGTCGAAGGTCGGGTCGCCGGTCGTCGACAGGAAGTGGATCGTGCCGCCGTCGTGCTGCCGGGCCGTGTGCTCCACTTCGACGCGCAACCTGCCCAGGTCGTAGCCGATACCGAGGCTGCCGGTGAAGCGGGAACCGAGGTCGAAACGATTGGTGACTTCGGGCGACGAACCCGGTCCGCTGCACGCGGGGTCTCCCGTCGGCGCCATGGCCGGATCTGCGTAGAGCAGGACGTCGCACCTCGTCGGATGGTCGGCGCCCGAGATGGCGGCCTCCAGGGTGGAGGCTTCCACGAGGCCGGCCTCGAAGGCGACGTAGAAGCCGCGGTCCTCGGCGCCCGCCCAGCCGGCGATGCCGAAGACGCAAACGCTGAGCGAAACGGCGAGGAATGGGCGGGTTCGCGAACGGTTCTTGGTCAAAGCTGTCCCTCCTGACGGTTGGGGACTATACGGGTCGTCCGGGAGGCGACGTCAGAGCGGAAACGAAGAAGCCGTCGGGGACCTCTGTTACCCGAGGGACGGACGCCGGCAGACGAACAATTCGTACTCCCCCGGTTCGATCTCCGAGTGGTCGCAGGGCACGGCTTCTGCCTCGAATCCCACGTCGGCCAGCAGGTCGAGCCAGTCGGTGCGGCGAAAGAGGCCCGTGACGTGCCGGTCGTGCACAACCTCGACGCTGCCGTCCTGTGAGCGGAGTACGAAGGCGTAGTCCGTGGTGATCATCGTGTCCGTGGGGTCGGGGTCCCAGGTGTTCTCGAGGTAGTGGGCGCTCCGGTCCTCTCCGTCGCAACCGCCGCAGTCGGTACTGGGCCGGAAGTTCTCGCGCAGGTGGTCGGGCGCGAAGAGAGCGGCGCCTCCGGGCCGGCAGTGGACCCATGCGGTCTCGATGGCGGCGCGGAGATCGTCGAGCGTCGTCATGTAGTCGATCGCGTCGTGGACGAAGACGCAGTCGAACGTCTGGTCGAGGCGGACTGTCCGCATATCGCCCTCGACGTGCCGGCACTCGGGGTTGAGCTGCCGGCTCATCGCCAGCATCCCGGGCGAGAGGTCGACCAAGGTCATCTCGAAATGCGCCTTGAGGTGGGAGGCGTTGTGGCCGCCACCGCTGCCGAGTTCGAGGACGGTCCGGGGGGTGACGTCGGCCTCTTCGAGCAGGTGCCGGAGGTAGATGCCGGCTTCCTCTTCGTACTCCTCGGGCGGCGAGATCAGCGGCCACCAGGGGGCGATCTCAGCGTAGAGCCTGGGCAAGGTCAGCCGGAGTTCGAGGAGGTCGAGGCGGCGATGATGGCGGGCATGACGGCAGCCGCGGCGATGGCGGCCTGCGCCGCTTCGACGGCGTTCGCGGTGGCGCGGCCGATGACGTCTCCCTTCACGAGGCTCTTCAGACGCTGCTTTCGGGGCCTCAGTTCCCCGCGGCCGAAGGTCGGGTTGAGCAGACCCACCGCGTGGGCGAGCGCGGTCAGGACGACCGTCCGCGGCTCGACCTCCCGGTCGTCAGTGAAGATCGCGGCCCGCAGGCGCTCGATGATCTCGCGTTCGGGGCCAGGGTCGATCTCCGGGAACACCCGCCGCTTGAAGATGAGCAGGATCTCCTGCTCATCCGCCCGCAGGATACTCCGCGCGCAGAGTTGTTCGGCGACCCGGTGGTGGAGCTTCCCCATGGAGGAGAAGCGTGTGATCCACGTCTGGACCGAGGCCCGCCGTTTGGCGGATCGGATTCTCTTCAGGCACTCGTTGAGGATGGCGTCGTCGGTTCGGCTGATGTCGCGGACCTCGACCAGCTTGCGCCAGCGGCGCGATTCGTCGATGCGGATGCGTTCCTGAAGCAGCAACTCGGCGGCGATCGCGCCGCCGAGTCCGATGGTCGTGTGGGCGCCGCCCAGGGTGCCCTTCGTGTCGTGCAGGGCGAGGAGCAGCAATTCCTCGTGGAGGTGGAGTCGGTCGGCGTTCATGAGTCGAGTCTAGAAGGCCTCGCTCCAGGGCCGGCTGAGCCGTAGCGCGGAGTTGATCAGGCCGACCATGGAGTAGGTCTGGGGGAAGTTGCCCCAGAGTTCGCCGGTCTCGGGATCGAGGTCCTCGGACAGCAGGCCGACCGGGTTGCGGTGATCGAGCATCTGTTCGAACAGCTCGCGGGCCTCCTCGCCGCGGCCGAGGGCGTTGATCGCGTCGATGTACCAGAAGCTGCAGACGGCGAAGGAGGTCGTGGGGGCGCCGAACTCGTCCTCGCGGTAGCGGAAGAAGTGGCCGCCGGAACGCAGCGGCTCGAGCGACTCGACCGTGGCCGCGAAGCAGGGGTCGGCGGCGTCGAGGAAGCCCAGATCGTGGAGCAGGAGCAGGCTGGCGTCGATGCCAACGCCGTCCAGGGTGGCGGCCAGGCCGCCGCCCTGGGTTTCGGCGTGCTGGAGGACGTGCGAGCGAATCGCTTCGGCCCGGTTCGTCCAGTGTCTCTGGCGATCGGTCAGGCGGAGCGCTCTCGCGATGCGAGCCAGACGGTCGCAGGCGGCCCAGCACATGACGCTCGAGAAGGTGTGGACGGCGCTGCGCTGCCGGAACTCCCAGAGGCCGGCATCCGGCTGGTCGAATAGCGCGACGGCCTGGCTGCCGAGTTGTTCCAGCCAGCCGAACACGCGCGGATTGCCGGGTTTGACGAGACGGCGGTCGAAGAAACTCTGGGTCACGGCGAGGATCGCGCTGCCATAGCTGTCGTTCTGGAGCTGGCGCCAGGCGTCGTTGCCGACTCGCACGGGCCCCATGCCGCGATAGCCGCCCAGTGCGTCGATCGTCCGCTCGGTCAGCTCCCGTTCGAACTTGATGCCATAGACCGGCTGCAGCACGCCGCCCTCGGCGGCCGCGGCGAGGTTCGTGATGTAGCCGAGGTAGCCCTCCATTGTCCGCGTTGCGCCCAACCGGTTGAGCGCCTGAACGACGAAGTGGGAATCCCGCAGCCAGCAGAAGCGGTAGTCCCAGTTGCGCCCGGTGCCCGGCGCTTCGGGGATCGAGGTCGTCATCGCCGCGAGCACCGCTCCGGTCTCCTCGAAGCTGCACAACTGAAGCGTGATCGCGGCCCGGATCACCGCTTCCTGCCACTCGAACGGTACGGCCAGGTGGCGCACGAACTCGCGCCAGTAGTTCTCCGTCCGGCTCTGGAACTCGCGTGCCACGGAGTCGACCGGCTCGGTCAGGCTCTCATCGGGTCCGAGCAGTAGCGTGAGGGGCTGCTCGAGGACGAACGAGATCTCATCGGTGACGAAGGAGACGGGGGCGTCCGTCGTCAGCCGCAGGGTCAGACCGGGGCCGACGTAGCGAATGTGGTTGCTGCCCCGGGTCACCTCGGGGCGGCGGGAGCCGTAGTCGAACCGCGGTCGCAGCCGAATGCGGATCCGCGGCTCGCCGGAGAGCCGCTCGACGGTGCGGGCGATCATCGTCGGCCGGAAGGAACGTCCGAACTGCTCGAACCGGGGCGCGAAGTCGGTGATCCGGATCGCGGCGCCATTCCCGTCGCGCAATGTCGTCAGCAGGATCGCCGTGTTCTCGAGGTAGTGCTGCTCACTCTCGCGGAACCCCTCGAGCAGGACGTCGAAGAAACCGCCGGCCTCCGGGTCCTGCTCGTCCGTACGACCCAGAAGCGAGTGGAACACGGGATCGCCGTCGAAGTGGGGCAGGCAGGTCCAGCAGATGCGGCCGCGCGGATCGATCAGGGCGCCAAAGCCGCAATTCCCGATCACGCCCCCGTCGAGCGGCCTGGACGCCCCGCCCGTCATCGGACTTCGAGACGTCTGCACAGAGCTTCCAGCCAGTGATGTAGCTCGGGCACGCCGCCGAGGCCGTATCTCGCGGCGCTGGTGCGGCCGCTCCCTTGGTCCAGGCCGACGACGATCGCGGCGCCCCCGGCCCTCTGCACGGCTTCGAATCCTTCCTCGTCGGTGATGTCGTCGCCGATGAACAGCGGCACCCGGCCGCGAAACGGCGCTTCGGTCATGAAGTCCTCGACCACGGTGCGCTTGTTCGGGCGATGGGGCTTGAGCTCCAGCACCATCTTGCCCTCCTGGACCCGGTAGCCGGAACCGAGCGCGGTGCGCACGTGTGCCATCGCCTCGCGCGCCGCGGCCTCGGCGCCGGCTGCACGCCGGTAGTGGAGCGCTAGGGTCGCCGACTTGTCCTCGAGCAGCGTGCCGGGGTGCCCGGCGACAAAGCGTTCCAGCTCTGTCCGTGCCGGCCCGAGTGCGGCCGAACCGTCGCTCCGGCTGACCTTGCCGGTTGCCGACCGCCGCTCCAGGCCGTGCAGCCCTGCCGCCGGCAGCAGGAGCGGTTCGAAAAAACGGTCGAGGACTTCGAGCGACCGCCCGCTGGCTAGAGCCAGGGCACCGTCGAGGCCCTCCCTGACGCGCGCCAGCAGGCTGCCGATCCCGTCGTCGACGTGGACCGCGTCGGGCGCCTCGGCGATCTCGATCAGAGTGCCGTCGACATCCAGGAACAGGGCCCAAGTGTGCGGCGGTGGCGCCTCAGCATCTGTATCCAGGAGGGCCCAGGCCGCGTGTGGAGGATGCGCTCTCTGCTTCACGTGGCCTCCACCGAGATCCCTTACGATACAGAAACCGATGGCCCTTCAGGACTTGCCGGCTGCTCGGCAGTCGGAGCTCGTGATCGTCGCGAACACCCTCCCGGTGCGTCGCGAGGAAGTCGACGGCGAACTGCGCTGGACGCAGAGTCCCGGCGGCCTGGTCAGCGCCCTGTCGCCGATCGTCCGTGAGGCCGGCGGCTGCTGGGTGGGTTGGACCGGCGGCGCCGACGACGCGCCGGAACCGTTCCGGCACGAGGACATCCTGAACGTGGCGGTGCCGGTGTCGGAGGCCGAAGTCTCCGGCTCCTACCAGGGGATGTGCAACTCGACCCTGTGGCCGCTCTACCACGACGCGGTGCGGCCGCCCGAGTACCACCGGCACTGGTGGAACCCGTACGTGGCGGTCAACCGGCGCTTCGCGGAAGAGGCCGCGCGCCGCACCGCGCCCGGTGGCCGGGTGTGGATCCAGGACTACCACCTGCAACTCGTGCCGCGGATGCTCCGCGAGTTGCGGCCGGACATCAGCTCCGGCTTCTTCCTGCACATCCCGTTCCCGCCAATCGAACTGTTCCTGCGCCTGCCGTGGCGGCGGGCGGTATTGGAGGGCCTGCTCGGCGCCGACGTGATCGGCTTCCAGACCCCGGCGGGCGCCTACAACTTCACGCGGCTCGCCGACCGGCTGATCGAGGCGGAGCCTCAAGGCGAGACGATCCGCTATCAGGGGCGCGACATCCGGGTCGGCGCCTTTCCGATCTCGATCGACACGGACCGTTACGCGAACGCCGCGCTTGCGCCCGAGATCCGTGAGCGGGCCGAACAGCTCCAGCAGCTTCGGCGCGGCCGGAAGATCATCCTCTCCGTCGACCGCCTCGACTACACGAAGGGCATCGACCTTCGGCTCAAGGCGTTCCTCGAGTGGCTGGGCCGCAAGGACCGGTCGATTCGCGATGCCGTGATGGTCCAGGTCGCGGTGCCGAGCCGGGAGCGCATCTCGGAGTACCAGATCCTGAGGCGCGACGTCGAGGAACTGGTCGGCCAGATCAATGGCGAGTACGGCGAGCTCGGCGTGGTCCCGGTCCAGTACTTCCGGCGCAGCCTGCCGTTCGAGGAACTGATCGCCTTCTACCTGGTCGCCGACGTGATGCTCGTGACGCCGCTCTGCGACGGCATGAATCTGGTCGCCAAGGAGTACGTCGCCACCCGGCTCGAGGACGACGGCGTGCTCGTGCTGAGCGAGTTCGCCGGTGCGGCGGCCGAGCTGCCGGACGCGCTGCTGGTCAATCCCCACGACGTGAATGCGATGGCGGCCACGATCGAACGGGCGATCACGCTCGACCCGGACGACGGGGCGCGGCGGATGAAGGCGATGCGCGAGGTCGTGCGGCGGCATTCCGTCCACGAATGGGCGGCGCAGTTCATCGAGGCCCTGGTCTGACGCGCATGGAACGCCCTGTCAGCGATGCCGAAGCGGGGTTCGAGGTAGGGGAGGACTTCGAGCGCTTCTCGCAGAAGGACGACGTCTTCTGCCGTTCGTTCTGGGATCCCGAGGTGAGGACCTCCCGCTCGGACATGTTCTATGAGACGTACCGCACCTCGGAGCTGCGCTGGCGCCCGGTCGAGGGGTTCACGCGGCGCGACTACGCGCTTCGCAACGCTTCCTGGCACGTCACCGATCTGTTCGCGGAGTTCCGGGAAGGCGCCGACCGTCGCGAGGGCTTCCTCGACCCCTACACGGTGCTCCGGGACGGTCCGGGTCCGCCGGACGAAAGCGACGAACCGGAGGAGGTCCTCGCCGCTCGACTCGCCGTCGACCTCAAGACGGCCGCCCGCGCACTGGGCGCCGACCTGATCGGCATCACCGGCTATGACGAGCGCTGGGTGTACACGCACGCCTACTCGAGGGAAACAGAGACGGAGAAGCCTCAGGAGCTTCCGGGCGAACTCGGCAACGTCGTCGTCATTGCGCAGGCGATGGACCGGAGGCTGGTACAGACCGTGCCGTCGGCCCTCAGCGGTACGGCAACGGGCGTCGGCTACAGCAGCGACACGGTCGTGCTGCTCGCGATCGCCCAGTACATCCGGAACATGGGCTACGAGGCGGTGCCGACGATGAACGACACGGCCCTGGCGATTCCTCTCGCGATCAAGGCCGGGCTGGGCGAGTACGGCCGTCACGGCCTGCTGATCACCAGGGAGTTCGGTCCCAGGGTGCGGCTCGGGAAGATCTTCACCGACATGCCCCTGGCTCACGACCGTCCGCGGCGCTTCGGCGTGCGCGAGACCTGCGAAGTGTGCCGCGCATGTTCCGATGCGTGCCCGCCGAAGGCCATCGCGATGGACGCGCCGTCGGACCGCATCTACAACATCTCCAACATCCGTGGCGTCAGGAAGTGGACGACGGACGCCGAGAAGTGCTTCCGGTTCTGGTCGAACCAGAACACCGACTGCTCGATCTGCGTCAGGGTCTGCCCCTACAACCGGGACTACTCCAGGCGCCTCAGCCGGATCTGGCGGTGGATGGCGGGCACCCCCTTGCGCCGGCTCGCCCTCTGGCTCGACCGCCTGAGCGGGCGCGGGCGGCGGATGGCGCCCCAGACGTGGTGGGGAGGTGCCCTGTCCGGCTGGTAGGCTTGAGCGTAGCGCCCGGCCGCGGAGCGCAGGAGAACAGGAGGAAGCTCCGAACGGAATAGCGACTCTGGCCGTCCCGTTCGGATCCAGCACGATGTGGATCAAGAAGTACGACCCCGCCCGCTACCTCCCGTCCGACGCCGGAGTACGGCTGCCGAGCCTCGAACCGACGCCGCGGGACGTCTACATGAACCGGCGCAAGTTCGTGGCCGCAGCCGCGGCCACAATCGGCATTGCCGGCGCGTCGCCTCTGGCATCCCAGTTCCGTCTCCGCCGGCAGGTGCCGGCGCCGCCACCGGCGCCGCCCATCGAGGAGATGCTCAAGCCGGCGCTCGAGCGGCCCGACGTCTACGGCGCCGAGCCGAGCGCAAGGCCGAAGCGCAACTCGAAGTTCGCGGGTCCGCCGGCGAGCGTCGGCGGCGAGCTGACTCCGCGCGAGGCGGCCGGCATCCACAACAACTTCTATGAGTTCTTCCCGGGCCGCGCCGGTCCGGTGTGGAAGTTCGCCGGCAAGTTCACCGTGGAGCCGTGGAAGGTGGAGGTCACGGGCCTGTGCGACAACCCGATGACGCTCGACCTCGACGACATCTTCGCCTTCGCCCATGAGGAGCGCTTCTACCACTTCCGCTGCGTCGAACGCTGGGCGATGAACGTGCCCTGGAGCGGTTTTCCGCTCAGCAAGTTGATCGAGAAGGCTGCGCCCAAGTCGTCGGCCAGGCATGTGCGCTTCTTCACGGCTCTCAAGAGGGATCAGATGCCGGGCGTCAGGGAGGCGCACTGGTACGGGTGGCCCTACTTCGAAGCCCTGCGGATGGATGAAGCGATGAACGAACTGGCCTTCGTCGCCACCGGCATTTACGGCGAGCCCTTGGTCAAGCAGCACGGTGCGCCGCTGCGCATCGTGGTGCCGTGGAAGTACGGTTACAAGAGCGCCAAGTCGATCGTGAAGATCGAGTTCGTGGCCGAGGAGCCGAAGATCTTCTGGCAGATCCAGCCCCACGAGTACGGCTACCTCTCGAACGTGAACCCGAACATTCCGCATCCACGCTGGAGCCAGGCGACCTCGCACTGGCTGCACAACAGCCAGCCGTTCGACACGCCGATCTTCAACGGCTACGGCGAGTACGTCGCCAAGCTCTATCCCGACGAGCCGACGACGATGCAGCGCGCGCTGCGGATGGGCCAGGTGGCTCGGTAGCCCTACGGCTCGTTACTAGCCGCCGCCCGTGCGGCTCCAGCTCCATGGCGCGCCGCCTGCACCGCGGCCGCGAACAGGCCGATCGCGACGCCGAAAGTGATCAGGCCGGCCAACTGGATCCAGCCGAACATGTCCGACGGCGTGGAAACCGAGAGCAGCGCGGATCCGAAACCGAAGTCGGCGAACTCGCCATCGCGTACCGCCTCCAGCGCGGCCAGACCCGTGAGCAGGAGGGCGCCTCCGGCCAGCGTGACAGTGCCGTACGTCAGGCCGTGGGCAGCGAGTTGCGCCGGCGACCGCGGCGGCAGCGGCTCCTGGCGGCGGACCTCGAACTTCGGCTCCCGCTCTCTGGGCCTGACAAAGCGGCTGAGCATGTAGAGGCCGGGCAGGCCAAGCGGGATCGTGAACAGGAAGAAGTTCGACCACCCCACGGAGTGGACCATGAAGCCGGCGATAGGCCCGGAGACGATCCGTCCCATACCGAAGAGGGTCGAGAACAGAGCGTATTGAGTTGCCGAGAAGCGCTTCTGCGTCATGCGCAGCAAGAGTACGGAGAAGGCGCCGGTACCAAGACCCTGACATAGGGATTCGAAGCCCATGGCGCCGTAGAGGAGGCTCGGCTGCATTGGCAGGTTCGCCAGCAGGATGTACCCGACGTTCGAGAAGATCTGGAGGAATCCGAAGATCCACAGCGCTCTGCCGAGGCCGATCACGTTGGTCCCCAGGCCGCCGGCGATCGAGCCGACGATCGTGGCGGTCGTGCCGACGGTTGCGAGAGCGACGCCGCGGTGGAACTCCGAGTACCCCATGTCGACGAGGAAGGGTCGGAGCAGGCCCTGTGCCAGGTTGTCGCCGAACTTGAAGAGAATGACGAAGGCGAGTATCTCGACAGCCCGGTGGCGGGAGAGAAAGCCCAGGAACGGTTGCCAGACGGCGTCCCGGAGCGTCTTCGGGCCGGGCGGCAGGTCCTTCGGTTCGGGCGCCAGGATCGTGACCGCCAGCATGGGCAGGTAGAGAGCCGCCAGACCGACACAGACGAGGGGCCAGGAGATGGCTCCGGCAACCGAGATCGCGGTTCCACCCGCAACGAGCATGGCAAGTCGATAGAGGCCGATCCGGGCGCCGACCGCCGCGCCCTGTTCCTCCTTGCGGAGCACGTCCACGGCGTAGGCGTCGACCGCGATGTCCTGGGACGCGGCCGCCATGGCGATCGCCAGGGTCAGGGCGAGGGCCAGCCAGGGGGTATCGGGGTGGTCGCCGACGCCGGACAGGCCGAGAGTGCCGAGGAGCAGACCGACCTGAGCGATCGCGGCCCATCCCCGTCGCCGACCGAGGAAGGGCGGCGGGAACCGGTCCATGAGGGGCGCCCAGACCACGTTGAACGTCCACGGCGCCTGGGCCAGGGTGAACAGACCGACAAGCCGGATGTCGATGCCGGCGTCGCGCATCCAGTCCGGAATCGCGATCCAGACCAGGCCCAGCGGCATGCCGGACGAGAACGAGAGCAGGACGACCGACAGGGTCCTCCAAGAGCGGACGGCCTGTGCAAGGCTCCGCAGCGTTCCGAGCCGTTCCGGAGCCTGCTCTTGCTCGGCCATCGGACTCATCCTATGCGTAACCGGCTATGAGTCGGCCGAAACTGGCGACCTGGAACCCAAGTCGTTCAGAATCCGTAGTTGAACGTGAGCAGTCTCTCTTGGAGGAACCGACCGTGACCGCGACCGCCACCCAATCCCGACCCCTTCATCGTTCCGCGTCCGACCGCCTGATCGGCGGCGTCTGCGGCGGCATCGCCGCCTGGCTGGGCTGGAACCCGACCGGTGTCCGTCTGCTCTACATTCTGGTCTCGATCCTCTCGGTCGCCTTCCCCGGGATCATCGTCTACATCCTGCTCTGGATCGTCATGCCGCTGGGCGACTGAGCCGCCGACGCCGCGCGAACTGCGGCGCCAGGTCCCGCCATTGGTAGGCTGACCGTTGATGGCTTCAGCCGACGCAACGAGCTTCCTCGGCGCCCTCACGCAGCGCCTCGGCTCCGACCGCGTCCTCACCGGTGCCGCCCCGATGGCGGCCTACGAGTCGGACGCCCTGACCGCGTTCCGGGCCCGTCCTCGGGCCGTCGTGCTGGTCGATTCGGCGGAAGAGGTCGTCGACGTGGTGCGGCTCTGCGCCGCCGCGAACGTGCCCTTCCTCGCGCGCGGAAGCGGTACCAGCCTGTCCGGCGGTTCGCTGCCGGTCCACGACGGCGTCGTCATCGCGATGAATCGGCTCAACCGGATCCTCGAAGTGGACCCGGTGCGGCGGACGGCGGTGGTCGAGCCCGGTGTGGTCAACCTGGCCGTGTCCGACGCCGCGGAGCCCTACGGCCTCTACTACTCGCCCGACCCGTCGAGCCAGTCCGTGTGCACGATCGGCGGCAACCTGGCCTTCAACTCCGGCGGCGCCCATTGTCTGAAGTACGGCATGACCAGCAACCACGTGCTCGGTCTCGAGGTGGTGCTGCCGGACGGCGAGGTGATCGAGATCGGCGGCGACAGCCTGGAGGGCGTCGGCCCCGACCTGGTCGGCCTGTTCGTCGGCTCCGAGGGTCTTTTCGGGATCGCCACGAAGATCACGCTCCGCCTGCTGCCGAAGCCCGAGACGTACTTCACCCTGCTGGCGGCCTACGATTCGCTGGCGGCGGCGGGTGAGGCGGTGGCGGCGGTCGTCGCTTCGGGCCTGCTGCCCGGAGCGATGGAGATCATGGACAACCTGGCGATCGAGGCCGCCGAGGCGGCGGTCGGTGCCGGCTATCCGCTGGACGCCGAGGGGCTCCTGATCGTCGAGCTGGAAGGGGAGAAGCAGCAGGTGGCGGCCGAGAGCGAGTTGCTGCTCGATGTCGTGCGGAAGTCGAAGCCCTACCTGGAGCACATCGCCAGCGACCCGGACGACCGGATGCGCATCTGGAAGGGCCGCAAGAGCGCCTTCTCGGCGGTTGGGCGGCTGAGTCCGGACTACATCGTGCAGGACGGCGTCGTGCCCCGGTCCCGCCTGGGCGAAGCGCTGACGAAGATCCAGCACCTGGGTGAGGAGCACGGCATCCGGGTGGCCAACGTCTTCCACGCCGGTGACGGCAACCTGCATCCGCTCATCCTCTTCGACGGCCGGGTCGAAGGCGAGCTGGAGAGGGCCGAAGAGCTGGCCGGCGAGATCCTCCGGCTCTGCATCGACCTCGGCGGTTCGATCACCGGCGAGCACGGCGTGGGGATGGAGAAGCGGCAGTACCTGGGCGAGATGTTCGATGAGGCCGACCTGGACGCGATGCGCCGGATTCGCCTGGCGATCGATCCCGGTGAACTTGCGAACCGGGGCAAGATGTTCCCGGACGCCGAGGCGCCGGCGCTGCTGAGCCACGGTCCGCATCCGCTAGAGGTAGCTGGCGTCATCTCGCGCGAATGAGGCGCGGCGGCGCGGTCAACAACGGAAAGCCAGGAGACTCGTGAGCGGCGTTGTTCATCGGCCGGCTTCGGCGGCCGAGGTTGCCGAAGCCGTACGCGGTGCGCAGCTGGTGGTGCCGCGTGGCGGCGGCACGAAGGCGGTGTTGTGGTCGGTGGACGGCGCCGACGTGCTCGACCTGTCGGTGCTCGACGGCATCACCGAGTACCTGCCGAGCGAGTACACAGTGACCGCTCTGGCCGGCACGCCGCTGGCCGACGTCGAGGCGCGGCTGGCCGCCGAGGGGCAGTACCTGCCGTTCGATCCACTGCTGGTCGAGGCCGGCGGCACCGTCGGAGGCGCGGTCGCCGCCGGTGCCAACGGTCCCGGCCGACTCCGCTACGGCGGGCTGCGCGACTTCCTGCTGGCGGTGACCTTTGTTGACGGCCGCGGCGAGATCGTCCGCGGCGGCGCCAAGGTCGTGAAGAACGCCGCCGGCTTCGACCTGCCGAAGCTGATGGTCGGCAGCCTGGGACGCCTGGGAGTCCTCACCGAGTGCACGTTCAAGGTGTTCCCGCACCCGGAGAGTTCCGCCACCCTGCGCCTCGCGGGCATGGCTCTCGACGAGGCCATCGAGGCCGCCGGCCGGGTCGGGGCCGGCGCGGTGGAGATCGAGTGCCTCGACCTGGTCCACGGCCTGGCCGGCTGGGACCTGGAGATTCGGATCGGAGGGCGCAGCTTCGCCCTGGACGCCCGTCTGAAGCGCGCCGCCGATCTTCTCGACACGGACGTGACCACTCTCTCGGGCGACGCCGACGCGAGCCTCTGGCACACCCGCCGCGAGTTCGGCTGGGCTTCGCCGGACGCCTCCGTGCTCAAGCTCCCCCTGACTCCGGCCACGGCCGGCGCCCTGGAACAGGTCCTTGCCGACCTCGACGCGTCCAGCGTAGCCAGGGTCTACAGCGCCGGCATCCAGCAGGCTTTCGTCGCCTGGCCCGCCGAACGCGTCGCCGACCTGCCGGCCCTTGACCGCGCCCTCACGCAGTCGAAGCTGACGGCGCTCGCGCTGCGCGCGCCAGCCGACGCCGCAAACGAGCCGATCCTCGGTTACCGCACCGGCGGCGAACTCCTGCGCCGCGTCGAGCAGGCGCTCGACCCGGCCGGCCGCTTCGGCCGGCTGGCCTGATCGGAGGCGCTTCGCGCCGGTTGCCGGCCAGAGGGCCGGCGCACCGACAAGCGGCCTCTAGCTCGCCTTCGGGAGCGCTCCCATCACGGCCTTGACCTCCAGGAACTCCTCGAAGCCGAAGTCGCCCCACTCGCGGCCGTTACCGGACTGCTTGTAGCCGCCGAAGGGGGCTCCGAAGTCGGCGGGGGCGCCGTTGATGTGGACGTTGCCGGCTCGGATGCGGGAGGCCACGTTGCGGGCGTGGTCGAGGTCGCCGGACTGGACGTAGCTCGACAGGCCGTAGACGGTGTCGTTGGCCACCTGGATCGCTTCCTCCTCCGTTTCGTAAGGGAGGATGGAGAGCACGGGGCCGAAGATCTCCTCGCGGGCGATCGTCATGTCGTTGCTGACGCCGCCGAACACGGTGGGGCGGACGTAGTAGCCGCTGTCCAGGCCCTCGGGGCGGTCGGTGCCGCCGGTGACGAGCTCGGCGCCTTCCTCGATGCCCTTGGCGATCAGGCCCTGGATCTTGTCGTACTGGACCTTGCTGACGACCGGACCGATGGCGACGCCTTCCTGGCCCGGAGGGCCGACGGCGGTCGCCTCGGCGGCGGCCTTGGCGACCTCGAGGGCTCGGGCGTGCGATGCGGCCGGCACCAGCATCCGCGTTGGCGCGTTGCATGACTGGCCGCTGTTCAGGAAGCACTGCCGCGTGCCGGCCTTGACTGCCTTGTCGATGTCCGCGTCCTCGAGGACGATGTTCGGTGACTTGCCGCCGAGCTCCTGCGAGACCCGCTTGATCGAGTCGGCGGCGGCCTTGGCGACCGCGCGGCCGGCCCGGGTGGAGCCAGTGAAGGACATCATGTCGATGCCGGGGTGGGCCGACATCGCGGCTCCGACCTCGGGTCCTTCGCCATTGATCAGGTTGAAGACGCCCGGCGGCACGCCTGCGTCGTGGAGGATCTCTGCGAGGAGGATCGCGTTGAGCGGCGCCACCTCGCTCGGCTTCAGGACCATCGTGCAGCCCGCGGCGAGCGCCGGAGCGACCTTGCAGGCGATCTGGTTGATCGGCCAGTTCCAGGGCGTGATCAGGCCGCAGACGCCGACCGGTTCCTTGACGATGTTCGTTGTGCCGCGGGTTTCTGTGAAGTCGTAGCCTTTCAGCACGTTCAGGGCGCCGGCGAAGTGGCCGAGGCCGGACGGAGCCTGCGCGGCCTTGGCGAGCCAGGCCGGGGCGCCCATCTCCATCGAGATCGTCTCCGCCATCTCGCCGATCCGGGCCTGGTAGCCCGCGACGATCCGGCCCAGGAGTTCGACGCGCTCTTCCTGGCTGGTTTGCGAGAAGGACTCGAAGGCGGCCCGCGCCGCGGCTACGGCCTTGTCGACGTCGGCCGCGCTGCCGAGGCTGATCCGGCCGATCGCTTCTTCCGTCGACGGATCGATGACGTCCATCGTCTTCGGGGTCACCGGGTCGACCCATTCACCGTTGATGTAGAACTGCAGCGCTTCCCTCATGGCGACATCTCTCCGCGTGTGTTGTTTGACGGGACCGGTGAGTGTAGCCCGGATGCCTGCCGAAAGGCAGGCTCTCGTGGGAATCGATCTACTGGCTGAGCACGTGGCGTGCCGCACGTTCGCCGCACTTGGCACCGACGGCGATTGCCCGGCTCAGGCCGATGCCGTAGAGCGCGTTGCCGGCGAGGTAAAAGCCCTCGGTCGGCTCCAGGGCGGCCTCGATCCTTGCCACGCGTTGCGGGTGGCCTGGAGCGTACTGGGGGATGGCGTGTGGCCATCGGGCAACGCTCGTGTAGGTCGGTGCGGCGTCGATGCCGACTGTCCGACGTAGCTCGAGGCGGGTCAGGTCGATCAGCGCGTCGTCGTCGAGGTCGGCTGCCTCCGGATCGACGCCGCCGCCGAACATCGAGCGGGTCAGGAACGTGCCATCCGGGCTGCGGCCGCGAAACGTCGCGGTCTCGAACTGGCAGCCAAGCATGCGAATGCCCTCGCCGCGGGCGACGAGGAAGCCGTAGGCCGGCTCCAGATGACCCGCGGCCGCGGCGTCGAAGGCCGTGTGGACGATCGCCATCGGGGGCGACTCGATCCGCCGGAGTTCGTCCGCGGCCGTTGCCGAGACGCCGTCGACCAGATCGGCCGCCGAGGGCAGGTCGGCCGCGACGACGACCGCATCGGCCGTGACTTCGCCGCCGGAGGAAGTGACCGTGAAGCGGTCACCGCGCCGCTTGATCGCGTTCGCGCGCCGGTTGCAGCGTATTTCGATCCCCGGCAGGGCTTCGACGGCGTGCGGCAGCGCCTGGACGCCGCGCCGAAGAGTCCGGTGCCCGGGAGGAGGACCGCCGCGCCGTCGGCCGGCGCGCATCGCCTTGAACAGCGAGCCGTAGGCTTCTTCCATCGCGACGAGGCGCGGGAACGCGGCCGCGGCCGAGAGCTTCCGCGCGTCGCCGGCGAAGATGCCTAGAACGACGGGCGAGATCAGGCGCCGGGCCGCCTGCCGACCCATGCGGCGGGCAGCGAAGTCGAAGAGCGACTCGTCGTCTGTGGCGGCGCCGATGCTCATCGAGCCCGCGCCCTCGGTGCGATCCGCACCGGTACGTCGGGCCGGTACGAGGGGCTCCATCGCCATGCGCGCCAGGCCGGTCGGCCCCAGCAGACCGCTGCGGACGAAGGCGGCCGGACTGCGCGACAGCTCCCGCAACCTGCCGCCCCGATAGATGTAACGGCGATTTGCCGCCGGTTCCGGCGCCAGCACCTCGTTCTTGAGACCGCAGGCCGCGATCATCTCCCGCACGACCGGCTGATCGTCGAGGAAGCCCTGCGGACCGGTCTCGATCAGGAAGTCGCCGGCCTGCTCTGTCCGGGCCTTGCCGCCGACCTGATCCTCCGCCTCGAGTACGACGATCTCCGGGGAAGCTCCCGCGCGATCCACCTCAGCAGACGCCTTCCACGCGGCGGCAAGTCCGGAAGGCCCGCCGCCGACGACAACCAGACGGCCGGCCGCCGGCGGTTCGCTCAAGCGTCCTCCGCCTCGGCGTGGACGGCCTCGACCAGAGTCTGCACCGCTTCCAGCGGGGTCTCCGGCAGCACGCCGTGGCCAAGGTTCGCGATGTGGCCGCGGCGGGGCAGGCTGGCGAGCAGGTGTACGGTCTCGCGCCGGATCGCCTCTTCGCCGGCGAGGAGAACGGTCGGGTCCAGGTTGCCCTGCAGACAGAGGTCCGGCCGGCGCCGGCGCAGCGCTCCGAGATCGGTTCGCCAGTCGACGCCGAGGACCTCGCAGGGCAGGTCGGCGTAGTCGTTCACCAACTGGGGCGCGGCATGCAGGAAGAGGATGCGGGGGACGCCTGCGTCGCCGAGCCGCCGGAGCAGTCGTTCGAGGTGGGGCCGCACCCGGCGGCGCCACTCGGCCCGGGGGAAGAGACCGGCCCAGGAATCGAAGACCTGGACCGCGTCCGCGCCGGCCTGGTGCTGGGCAATCAGGTAGCGGGCCGAGAGCCGGCCGAGTCGGTCGAGCAGGGCGTCGAAAGCCGCCGGATGTTCGTAGGCGAACGCCCGCAGCCGGGGAAAGTCGCGCACGCCGCGGCCTTCGACCAGGTAGGCGGCGAGGGTGAGGGGCGCGCCGGCGAAGCCGAGCAGCGCGGTCGCCGGGTTCAGTTCGCGGCGGACCAGCCGCTGCGCCGCCGTGACCTCGGGCGCGATCTCGGCGTCGTCGAGGCGGTCCGGGTCGGGCAGGGCCGCCACCGCCCCGGGATCGCGGAGGGGTGCGGCGATCACCGGGCCGGGGTCGAAGCGGAAGTCGACTCCCAGAGCCGGCAGCGGCGACATGATGTCGGCAAACGTGATCGCGGCGTCGAGCGGGAAGCGGCGAAGCGGCATCAGGGTGACTTCGGCCGCGAGCTCGGGATTCCGGGCCAGACCGGCGAAGCCGTGGCGTTCCTTGAGCGCCCGGTACTCGGGCAGGATGCGTCCCGCCTGCCGCATGATCCAGAGCGGTCGCCGCGGCGTGTCCTCGAAACGGAGCGTGCGAAGCAGCAGGTTGTTGTCGGCCGGTGGGTCGTTGGGCGATGCGGCCGCCGGACGGGCCGCGGACCCGGCGAAGGCGGTCACTTGGCGCCGTCCGCCGCGCGACGGCTCTCGAGCAGCTCCGGGGCCGCGGCGGCGAGGAAGGCGTCGACGCCGTCCTGGCCGATCTCGATCGCGACCGCGCGCAGGCCGACGACCGGGAGGTGGCTCAGGCGCTTCGCCATGACGGCGGTCCATTCCCTGAGCGCCGCTCGCTCGCCCTCGGAGATGTCCTTCAGGTCGCTCTGCAACAGACGGTCGAGGTTCGTGCCCAGTGAGTCCTGATACTTCGCGCCGATCGCCCGGATGGCGCCGGCGACCGACCGGGTCGCCATCGCCTCGCGGAACGCGTCGAGTTCCTCGTCGATCAGGACCCTGGCCTCGGCGGTGCGCTCGCGCCGGTCGCGCAGGGTCTGCTGAGCCAGTTCGTTGATCTGGTCCATGCCGATCCGGCGAAGACCGGCTGCACGAGCGTCGGCGGGGGCGACATCGGCCGGAATCGCCATGTCGACGACCAGCGGCGCGGCCCCGAGCTGTTCCTGGCCGGCGCGGGCAAGGGCGAAGAGACAGGGGCGATCGACCACGGGTTCGGGCGCGCCGGTCGAGAACAGCAACCCCGTTACGGCCGGCGGTCTGGCGCGGAACGCCTCCAGACCCATCGTCTCGATGGCCGGGGTGGCACTCCGGGAGGAAACCGCCTCAGCCGTTCGTCTGGCGAGGTCCTCGGCCTTCCCGGCGGTGCGGTTGACGAGAATCAGGGGCACGCCCCGGTCGTGGAGGCGCTCGGTGCAGGTCTCGGTCATCGCCGCCACGCCGACCAGGGCGACCGGCCCGGCGGAACGGGCCACTTGTTCGCTCAGCAGATCGGCCGCGATCTCGGACAGCGATGTGCGTCCGGCGCCCACACCCGTCTCGCGGTGGACGCGTTTGCCGGCACGGAGCGCGGATTCGATCACCCGCCTCAGGTCGGAGTCGACGGTCCCGGCGACGGTCGCCTCGTCGAGCGCGTCGCGCAGTTGTCCGCGGATCTCGCGTTCGCCCGGCTGAGCCGAGTCGAGGCCGGACGCGACGAGATAGAGATGCTCGACGGCGCCTTCGCCCTCCCAGGTCCTGAAGACGCGTCGCGCCGCACCGGCGCCCGCGACCAGGCGCAGCAACTCCCGGCGGCAGGAAGCGAGCGTGGTCCCCGGTTCGGCGGAGAAGATGAAGGCGACCCGGTTGCAGGTGGCGAGATAGACCAGCCCTTGAGCGCCGATTCTCTGCCTCAGCCGACGCATTTCGGCCACGCGACGGCTTGCCGGCAGCGTGTACTGAGCGATCTCCCCGGCGGAGGCGTAGCGCCAGGTCGCCGCGACGACGCAGCAGTTGTCCATCGGGCGATTCTGACCTAGTGCGACGCGTGGATTGTCACAGGCGTGTCAGTGTCAGCACCATTCGCGGGTGTTTCGGAGGATCAGATCCGTCAGGGCGTCCAGGTGATCGGGACGGTCGTTGAGACAGGGAATGTAGCGGAGGCGTTCGCCCCCGGCTTCCTCGAAGTAGCCGCGGTTCTCGACTTCGATCTCCTCGAGCGTCTCGATGCAGTCGGCGGAGAAGCCGGGGCAGGCGACGTCGACCCTAGTCAGGCCGGCCCGCGGCAGCTCACGCATCAGGGCGTCGGTCTTGGGGCCGATCCACAACTCGCGGCCGAATTGGGACTGGAACGTGCTGATCACGCGATCCTGGTCGATGCCGAGTTCGTGAACCAGCAGCCGCGTCGTCTCCAGGCACTGGCACTGGTAGGGGTCGCCGTTGTCGATGTAGCGCTGCGGTACGCCGTGGTAGGAGAGGACGAGCCGGTCGGGCTCTGTGTCGACCCAGGTCTCGCGGATGCTCGCGGCGAGTGACCGCAGGAAACCCGGGTCGTCGTAGTAGCTGTTGATCGTGCGCAGCTCGGGCACCCAGCGCCAGCGGCGGAGTTGCCGGGCGAGCATGTCGATCGTGGATGCCGTGGTGGCGGCCGCGTACTGCGGAAAGAGCGGGAAGAACAGGAGGCGGGTGCACCCCCTGTTGCGTAGTTCCAGGAGAGCGTTCCTGATCGACGGTTCGCCGTAGCGCATGCCGAGGGCGACGTGGAACTGTGGTCCCTTCTGGCCGGCCTGCTGCCGAAGCCTGGCGGCGATGCCCTCGACCTGACGGTTGCCGATGACGAGCAACGGCGACCCTTCCTCGGTCCAGATCTTCCCGTAGAGCCTGGCGACCCGTTGTGGCCGCGTCGTGAGCACGAAGAGATAGAGGATCGGCAGCCACTTCCAGCGCGGCACCTCGGCGATTCGGAGGTCGCTCAGGAACTGCCGGAGATAGCGGCGGAGGGCTTTCGCCGTCGGCGCCGCCGGGGTGCCGACATTGGCGAGCAGGACACCGATCGCGCGGCGATCCGCTTCCGCCGGAAGAGTAGGTTCCGGTTCGAAGAGAGAAGTGCCGGCCAACCCTGACCTCCGCGTCAGATCCAGTCGCGACGGACCAGGAAGTCGGAGACGAGACGCGCCTCCGGTGTGCCGTGCTCGGGTTCGTGGTCGTAGCGCCAGGCGGCGAGCGGCGGCAGCGACGCAAGGATGGACTCGGTGCGGGCCCTCGCCTGGAGTCCGTAGCGTGTGCCGCGGTCGTAGACCAGGTTGAACTCCACGTAGCGTCCTCTTCGGTAGAGCTGGAAATCGCGCTCGCGTTCTCCGTACGGAAGATCCTTGCGACGCTTCAGGATCGGCAGGTAAGCGGGCAGGAAGTGATCGCCGATGCTGCGGGCGAAGGCGAAGCAGCGTTCGAAGCGGTCGAGGTCCGGCGGGAGCTCGAGCCGGTTCAGATCGTCGAAGAAGAGACCGCCCACGCCGCGCATCTCCTGCCGGTGGGGGAGATAGAAGTAGTCGTCGCAGGCCGCCTTGTAGCTGCCGTAGAGATCACGGCCATACGGCGCGCAGGCCTCGGCGGCGGTACGGTGCCAATGAACGGCGTCTTCCTCGAAGCCGTAGTACGGGGTCAGATCGAAGCCGCCCCCGAACCACCAGCCTTCCTCGTCCGCCTGGGCCGCTCCGGCTGGCGGATGGGCGATGAAGAAGCGAATGTTCGCGTGACTGGTCGGCGCGTACGGGTTGCGGGGATGGACGATCAACGAGACCGAGGTCGCCTCGAAGGAACGTCCCGCCAGTTCCGGCCGTCGCTCGGTCGCGGCGAGGGGCAGGGAGTCGCCGCGCGAACGGCTGAAGTTCACGGCGGCCTTCTCGATCACTGGGCCGTCGGTGAGCACTCTGGGCCGAGCGCACCCACCCCGCTCGTTCGTCAGCTCGCGGGCGTCGAACGGGGTGCCGTCGATCTCGACCAGGGCGGCGCAGATGCGATCCTGGAGCCCGAGAAGGTACGAGGCGACCGCGCCGGCGTCGCCCTGCGCGTCCCCGGCCGCCGTCGTTTGGCCGGCGTCGGCAACTGGTGCGGGAGTCACGGTGCCGGGATCTCCGCCAGGGCTTCGCCCACGGCCGTCGCGAAACCAGCGAGCGCGTCCTCGTCGTGGGCGAGGGACAGGAAGCCGACTTCGTAGGCCGACGGGGCCAGCATGAAGCCGCGCTCGAGCAGCCCCCGGTGAAGCAGGCCGAAGATCTCCGCCGTGTTCGGGTGGAGGCGGTCGACCCGTCGCGGCAGTTCGCCATCTCCGTAGGCGAGCCAGAAGATCGAACCGCAGCGAACCGTCCGGTAGGGGTGGCCGCTCGAT
This sequence comes from Acidobacteriota bacterium, assembly GCA_026707545.1. Classification (NCBI taxonomy): domain Bacteria; kingdom Pseudomonadati; phylum Acidobacteriota; species Acidobacteriota bacterium. Next base: position 369,420 of record JAPOWR010000002.1, read on the forward strand.
GCGAGCACCGGGCCGACTTCGCCTTCGAGGCGCGCTCCCAAGGCCTCCATCCGGTTCCAGCCGTCGTTTGCCGTGAGTTCGCGCAGGGTGGCGAGTCCGGCGGCGACCGCGAGCGGATTCCCGGACAGGGTCCCCGCCTGGTAGACCGGCCCCAGGGGCGAGAGCTGATCCATCAGCCGTGCCGGACCGCCGTACGCGCCGACCGGCAGGCCGCCCCCGATCACCTTTCCGAGGGTCCAGAGATCAGGCTCGATGCCGAGTTGTGCGCCGACCGTGATCCCGGGTACCCGAAAGCCGCTCAGCACCTCGTCGAGAATCAGCAGCGCTCCATGTTCGGTGCATCGGCGGCGGAGCCGCTTCAGGAATTCGGGGCGCTGCACCAGCAGGCCGTTGTTCGCGGGCAGAGGCTCGATGATCGCGGCCGCGAGTTTGCCGCCGTGACGGCGGAAGGCCTCGTCCAGCGCGTCCTCGTCGTCGAGTGGAAGCACGATCGTGTCGCGGGCGGTCGCCGCCGGGATGCCGGCACTCGATGCAATCCCGAACGTGGCGAGTCCGCTTCCAGCCTCGACGAGCAGCGCGTCGACGTGGCCGTGATAGCACCCCTCGAACTTCAGCACGAGGTCGCGGCCGGTGCAGCCTCGGGCGAGCCGGATCGCCGATTGGGTGGCCTCGGTGCCGGAGTTGACGAACCGGATCTTCTCGATGTCGGGGACGAGTTCCTTGACCATCCGCGCCAGGTCGACCTCTCCTTCGTGCGGCGCGGCGAAGGAGGTCCCGCGGGCGGCGGCTTCCCGCACTGCCTCGACGACCGCGGGATGGCTGTGTCCCAGCACCAGGGGCCCGAAGGAGCCAACGAAGTCGACGTAGCTCCTCCCGTCGACCGAGCGCATGACCGCTCCTTCGGCTTCGGCGATGAAGGGAGGCGTGCCGCCGACCGCCCGGTAGGCGCGCACCGGGCTGTTGACGCCGCCGACGAGGTGGCGCTGCGCCTCCGCCCAGAGATCCTCGCTGCTTCGTGCGGCGCTCATCCACTTTCCCTCGGGTCGCGATTCATGGCGCCCACTTCGTCGAGCCACAGGCGTTCGATGCCGGCGGCGGTCGGTTCCTGTGCGCACTTCACGTTGCCGGCTCCGGCGCTGCGGAGCGCCGCGGCTGTGGCGGCTCCGATCGCCCAGCAGCTTCCCGGCCAGTCCAGGCCGGAGGCTACAAAGGCGGAAACCGCCGATGGAGCGGTGAAGAGTACGCGGGCATGGGCCGCTTGCCAAGCTTGGGGCCAGTCGAGATCGTCGTTCGGATGCACGGTGTAGGCCTCCCAGGCCGTGACCTGGCGGCCCGCCGCCTCGAGCTCTTCGACGAGCGGCGCTCCGCCGCGGGCGGAGTGCGGCACGAACAGCGGGCAACGCGGGTCGAGCACTCTGGCCGCGTAGCGAGCGAAACCTCTGCCGCCTGAGGCCCGCGCGGCCAGGTTCGGCGGCACACCGGCCGCGAGCAGCGCGCGGGCGGTGCCTTCGCCGAGCGCGCACCACGGCAGCCGGCCCCAGGCAGGTTCGCGCAGGGCGCGCTTTGCTGTGACGCGCGCGGCGGTCGGCGAGGAGACGAGCAGCCACGGCCACTGGCGGCGGGGCCGGTTCAGGTCGATGCGGTCGGCCGGCCAGGGCGTGTCGAGGATCTCGACCGCGGTCGCCGGCAGAGCCGCCACCCGGACGGCAGGGCCGAGCCTCCTGGTGAGGCGGCGAACGGTCGTGGAACCCGAAGTCACAATGAGGTCCGGCATGCCGGCGCCCGTCTGGCCTCGTGGAAGCTCGACACTGACCGCGCCGGCGAGATCCCGTTCGATCCGCCCAGCCAGGGCATCGAGATCGACCTCGCCGTCCTCTACCGAGGCCTTGGCATGGACGGTTTCCGGCGGTTCGCCGGTACCCGCGCGTTCGCGCCAATCGTCCGCCGCAATCAAGGCATGGACCTCGTCCAGCACCGGCGCTCCCGGGCCGGTGGGGCGCGCGTCCGCCCAGGCGCCGAACGGTCGCAGACAGCCGCCGCCGAGCCGACCGAGTAGGGAGCGCTCGGCGAAGGCCGCGGCGCGGCTCGCGGGGTCGTCGAGCGCGGCCATTGCGGGGTGTCCGTCCAGCCGGCCTCCGCGCAGGATCTGCACCGCCAGGGCGCCCTGTCCGGGAGCGCAGGGCCAGGAGCGAAGGTCGAGGCGGTAGCCACGGATGGCGGCGGCGGCCGCGTCGAGTTCGCCGCTTCGCGCCAGGCGCAAGACGCCCGCCTCCGCCGCCAGCAGGGCGTCGATCGCACCGCTCAGCAGCCACTCGAGCCGGCGGCCGACGGAGCCGCGGACCGCGCAGCAGACGAGGTCAGGCCGGATCGCCAGCGCGCCAGCCTGACGCCGTGGGGACGACGTGCCCAGGCGCGCGCCCGAGGGCAGCGGCGCGAAGGCGTCGGCGGCCGCGGCGACGCTCCGGCCGGGAGCGTCCTCGCCGGCGTCGAGCAGTGTCGCGAGTCGGTGCGCCGGCCTTCTGGCCGGCTTCCGGGGCCTCTGTACCGATGCCGCGTCGCTCACTCTTCCTTCTCGAGCGGTTTCCCGGCCGGGCGCGAACAGGAGCAGATCGAACGGCCGCTCCCGCTCCGGCACCGCCGCGATCACCAGGTCGGGCTCGTCCTCGACCGGAAGGTCCTTGAGCGAGTGAACGACAAGGTCAACCGAGCCGTCGCGCAGGGCCGCGGCCAGCTCGCCGGTGAACACGCCCTTGGCCTGGGCGAAGCTGCCCCCGAGGCTGCGGTCGCCCTGGGAAGACATGGCTCGGACCGCCGTGTCCACGCCAAGTTCTGCGAGCCGCCGGGCGACCAGGTCGGCCTGAATCCGCGCCAGTGGCGTTGCCCTGGTGCCGATGACGATTGGGGCCATCGGACAAGGATTCTACGGAGCCGAAGTGCGGGGTGCCGGCCCGGACCCTGGAATAGAGTCGAGACGCGGTCCCGCTGTTTGATGCCTGGAACCGCTGGGGAGGACTCGCCATGTCGCTGACTTCGCTTCAAACTCGACTCCGCACCGTCTACCTGCCTCTGGCCGCTGCTGCTGCCGTCCCGTTTGCCGGCTGCGCGGGCGAAGCGCGGCCGTCCGCGGCCGAGTTCACGGCGGCGGCCGAGGAGACGATTCTCGAGCACTACTACGACGGCAGCCGCGCGTCCTGGGTGCAGTCGACGTACATCAACGAGGACACGAACGCCCTGGCCGCCCGTGCCGGAGCGGAGGCGCTGACCCGCGCGATCGACTTCGCGCAGGAGGCGGCGACCTACGACGCTGCGTCGGAGGCGGACGAGGTGGCGCGCAAGCTCAACCTGCTGCGGGGAGGGCTGACGATAGCCGCGCCGGCCGACGAGGTGAAGATCGAGGAACTGAGTCAGATCACGACCAGGATGGAAGCGGCCTACGGCGCTGGCCGGCACTGTCCGAGCGGGCCGGACTCCTGCCGGACGCTCGACGACCTGGAGGACGTGATCGACAACAGCCGGGACGCCGGCGCGCTGCTCGACGCCTGGGAGGGCTGGCGGACGATCTCGCCGCCGATGAAGGCGGACTACCAGCGCTTCGTCGAGCTCTCGAACGAGGGTGCTCGGGGCCTCGGCTACGACGACACGGGCGCGATGTGGCGGTCGGGCTACGACATGGCGCCCGACGACTTCGCCGCGGAGACGGATCGTCTCTGGGAGCAGGTCAAGCCGCTCTACGACGACCTGCACTGCCACGTCCGCGCCGAGCTCGCGGAGGAGTACGGTCCGGGCGTCGTGGATCCCGAGGGCCCGATCCCGGCTCACGTGCTGGGCAACATGTGGGCGCAGACATGGTCCAACGTGTTCGACCTCGCCGCGCCGGAGGCCGCCGATCCCGGATACGACCTGACGGAGATCCTCCAGGGGCGGCAGACGTCGGAGCGCGAGATGGTCGAGATCGCCGAGGGCTTCTTCACCTCGCTCGGGATGGAGGCACTCCCCGACACTTTCTGGCGGCGCTCCCAGTTCCTCCGGCCGCGGGACCGCGACGTCGTCTGTCATGCGAGCGCCTGGCAGCTCGACCTGGACGAAGACGTCCGGATCAAGATGTGCATCCAGATCAACGCCGAGGACTTCTCGACGATTCACCACGAACTGGGCCACACCTACTACCAGCTCGGCTACCGGGAACTGCCGCCCCTGTTCCGCGACAGCGCGAACGACGGGTTCCACGAGGCGCTGGGCGACACGATCTCCCTGTCCGTCACGCCGGGTTACCTCGTCGACATCGGTCTACTTGACGAGGAACCGCCGGCTGAGGCCGACCTCTCCCTGCTCATGCGGATGGCGCTGGACAAGATCGCCTTCCTGCCCTTCGGCCTGCTAGTCGACCGCTGGCGCTGGGGCGTGTTCTCCGGCGAGACGCCGCCGGAGGAGTACAACGCGGCCTGGTGGCGGTTGCGCGAGCAGTACCAGGGGGTGACCGCTCCATCGGCGCGAACGGAGGAGGACTTCGACCCCGGCGCCAAGTACCACGTGCCGGGCAACACGCCGTACACGCGCTACTTCCTGGCCCACATCCTCCAGTTCCAGTTCCACCGCGACCTATGCGCGGCGATGGGCTACGAGGGACCGCTTCACCGTTGCTCGATCTACGGCAACGAAGTGGCCGGCAGCCGGCTGCGCGACATGATGGCGATGGGACTCAGCCGCCCGTGGCCGGACGCGCTTGAGGCGATCGGCGGCAGCCGCGAGATGGACGCGACGGCCATCCTCGACTACTTCGCGCCGCTCGCCGACTGGCTCAAGGACCAGAACGAGGGTCGCACCTGCGGCTGGAGCTAGCGGCTTGCTGATCGCCACCTGGAACATCAACGGCCTGGGCGCACGCTTCGACTTCATCGTTCACTGGCTCAAGGCGCGGCAGCCCGATGTCGTCGGCCTCCAGGAACTCAAGGCGACCGCCGACAACGTCCCGATCGAGGGACTCCAGGACCTCGGTTACGACGCCGCGGTGTGCGGCCAGAAGGCGTGGAACGGCGTCGCCGTCCTCTCGCGGCACCCGATCGAGGAAGTCCAGTCAGGGCTCCCGGGCGAAGAAGAGGCCGGCGCGCGGCTATTGCGGGTAAAGACCGCGGGCCTCGACTTCACGACCGTGTACTGCCCCAACGGCAAGGACATCGACCACCTGGACTATCCGCGGAAGCTGGCGTGGTTCGACTCGCTTCGGGACTACTTCGGCGGTTCGGTCCGCGCGGACGAGCCGGCGGTTCTCTGCGGCGACTTCAATATCGCGCCGACCCGTCTGGACACCCACGACGAGGACCGCCTGGCTGGCGGCATCCACCACACGGAAGCGGAGCGGGATCGGTTCCAGGGCCTGCTCGACCTCGGCTTGTTCGACCTCTACCGGGAACTTCATCCCGACACGGTCAAGTTCTCGTGGTGGGACTACCGCTTCGGCGCCTTCCATCGCAACCTGGGGTTGCGGATCGACTTCCTGCTGGCGACCCGGAGAGTCCTGGAGCGAGTGGAGCAGGTGGAGACCGACCGCGACTATCGCAAGAAGAAGGAGGGGCTGATCGCCTCCGACCACGCACCAGTGATGGCGACGCTCGTGTCGTAGCCGGCTACTTGCCTGCCCGCTTTGGCGTCGAGAACCAGGCCAGCCTGCCGCGGTAGGGCTCGATCTCGCTCCACGAGTCGATGTCGAGATGGACGCAGGCAAGGGCCGCGGTGACGAAGCGGGGCGGATCGTCACCGGTCAGCCGGCGCACGAGTTCGCCGCACGTCGGTTGGTGGCCGACGAGAAGGACGGACATCGCGTCGTCTGCCTGCTCGCGCAGGAGATCGATCGCCGATCCGGGCGAGGCCAGGTAGAGCTCAGGCTCCAGGATGGCCGTCCGGTTCCAGTTGCCGGCCGCCACCGCCAACTCGATCGTCTGCCGGGTACGAACGGCGGACGAGCAGAGGATCCGGTCGGGCAACGCCATCCGTTCGGCGAGCAGACGGCCCATCGTCTTCGCGGCCGCGATGCCGCGCGGGTTCAGGGGCCGATCGTGGTCGATGCCGTAGGTTGCGCTCCAGTCCGACTTGGCGTGACGAAGAACGTACAGGATTCGCACGGTCGAGGTGACGGTAGCAGGATCGGGAAGTGCGATGCGCCTGTGTCATTCTCGGAGAATGCGGAACGGCGAAGACGTGCGGCGAGGGGCGGCGTTCGCGGTCTGCGGTTTGGTTCTCGCGGCTGCCGCCTGGGCGCAGGATGCCTCGCCTCCTTCCGAGACGGCTGCTCTGAACCTGGAGACGTTCGACTTCGCCTGGGAGAAGATCGCCGACACGTTCTGGGACTTTGAAGCGCCTGGCGTGGACTGGGATGCGGTACGCGAGGAGTTGCGGCCCCGCGCGCGGGATGCGGCCGACGCAGCCGAAGTGCGCCGCGTGCTGCAGATCATGCTCTCGAGGTTGGGCCAGTCCCACTTCGGCGTGCTGCCGGGGCCCGGATCGATGAGGAGTGGATCGCGCGCGGATGGGGCGGGCACCTGCACCGGGGCGTTGATGCGGTCCGTGTCCGGCGACGGCGGCTCCGCCGCGGCGGACGCGGGACCGGGGTTCGATGTCCGGTTCATCGACTCGATGCCTGTGGTCAGCCGGGTCGAGGCTGGATCGCCGGCGGATCGTCAGGGGCTTGTCACCGGCCTGGAGGTTGTGCGGGTAGAGGAGCAGGATCTGGCCGCGCTTACCCGTTGTCTCGGACTGGATGCCCTCGATACGCGGGTTGCGGACATGGTGCGGTTGCGGGCGGTCGAAGGCCTGCTGTACGGAGACGCGGGCGATTCTGTGACGGTGGAGTTCGCGGATGCCGCGGGTGATCGGTCCACGCTCGAGTTCGAGCGGGCCCACCATCCCGACGCGGTCGAGATCGGCTTCGGCAACCTGCCGCCGATGCGCTACCTGTTCGAATCCGAAGCGTTCGAAACCGCCGCCGGCCGGATTCTGGCGGTGCGCTTCAACGTCTGGCTGATGCCCGTCGTGGACGCGTTCGAGGCGGCTCTCTACAGCGAACCCGCGGAAGGTTCGCCGCAGGTTGATGGCGTGCTGATCGATCTGCGCGGGAATCCGGGTGGCGTCGCCGGTACCGCGGTGGGCGTCGCCAGTTACCTGCTGGAGGAGCAGGCTGCGCTGGGGAGGATGAAGAATCGGAACACCGACCTGAACCTGATGGTGTTCCCGCGCCGGGTCTCCAGCAACTCGAACCTGAAGATCGAGAGGTTCACAGGTCCGGTGGCGGTGCTGATCGATGGCGGTAGCGCCAGTACCAGCGAGATCTTCGCTGCTGGGCTGAAGGACCATGGTCGAGTGCGACTGTTCGGCGAGCCGAGTGCGGCGGCGGCGCTTCCGTCGGTGATCGAGGAGATGCCGAACGGCGACCTGCTGATGCATGCGATCGCGGACTTCATCCGCCCCAGTGGTGAACGGATCGAGGGCAGGCCGGTCCAGCCCGAGTCCCCGGTTCCACTGACCCGCGAGGGGCTTCTGGCCGGGAGGGACGAGCCGCGTGAGGAGGCGCTTCGCTGGATCGTCACGGAACTCGAACGATGAACATCGGCTTGTGGAGTGAAGGAGTGAGTTTCGGCCGCTTCGGCGCCGAGGGCGCTCTCGGACCGCCCTGGCTTTGGGTCGTGGCTGGATTGCTCCTGCTCTTGCTGGGCCGGCAGCTCTACACCGCGTTGCTGGGGTTGCTCGGCTTCTTCGTCAGCTACGGCCTGCTCTCCGACGTGGCGACGCTTCCGAGCGACATGCGCCTGATGGTCTCGGTGGGCATCGGAGTCGTCAGTGCGCTGCTCGCGTTCGTCGTGCGCAAGGTCGCCGTGGCCGTAGCGGGCGCGATGCTGGGCGCCGGCGCCGCGTTGTGGGCGTCGGGCTTCTACGGTCTGAAGGTGGAGGTGCTCTGGTGGGTGGTGACCGCCGCCGCGGCGCTGCTGGGAGCCTGGCTCCTGCGCCAGGTCTTCGAGACGGCGCTGATCGTCGTTTCGTCGTTCATCGGCGCGCTGCTCATCGTGGGGGCCGTGGGGCTGGACGGACTGCCGGCGCACGCCGCCGTCGCGGTGCTGATCGTGGTCGGGGTCGCGTTCCAGATGCGGCGTCGCCGCGGCGACGAACGGCGCGCGAGGAAGGCATCGGCGGACTGAGGAACTCGGCCATGCGGGATCTTCCCGGTCAGCCACGTTCGTGGCATGGCGCCTGTCTTCGGGCCGTGCTGTTGTTTGCCCTTCTGGCCGCACTATCGGGAACCGGGACCGCGGAAGGAAGCGATTCGAGCGCGCAACCCTGTGTCGCCAGCACCACCACCCTGTGCCTGAACGACGACCGATTCCGCGTAGCGGTCGGCTGGGAGACCGAGGACGACTCAGGCGAGGGTCAGGCCGTGGAACTCACCGGCGACACCGGGTACTTCTGGTTCTTCAGCGAGAACAACGTCGAAGTCGTGATCAAGGTGCTGAACGGCTGCGCGATCGGCGACGGCGCGTACTGGGTCTTCATTGGCGGTCTGACCGACGTACGCGTCGAAGTCGAGGTCGCAGACGTCGAGGCCGACGAGTCGAAGACCTACATCAGCGAGGCCGGAACGCTGTTCAAGCCGGTCACGGACACGGCGGCGTTCGCTACCTGCGATTGAGCCTGCGGCGTCGGAAGCAGGGACGTCGGACGCCGGGGGTGTCGGACGCAGGGCGTCGGACGCAGGGGCGTCGGACGCACCCGCCCGTCTTGGGGCAGGAGGTCGGTGCCCTGATGCAGTGCACCGACCTGCGCCGCTCGCAGCGGCGTCATGACATCCGCATGTAGAGAACCCCGCCGCGCCGGGGTCGCTCTCTGGGTGCGCGGACCTGTCATCCGTGCGCCCGCGGACGGGCCCACGGACTGGTTCACGGGTGGCGCGGATCACGCCACCCGGGTCCTGGTCCGCATCAGGCGCGATGCCGCGAAGCGGCGAGCCCGAAAGAGGACCAGCTGGGCCCAGTGGTTCGACATCGTCAGGGCGAGAGTTCTGGGGGTTCAGTTGTTCGACGTCGTCATGGCGAGCGTTCCCCGACGAGTCGCGGTGACGGCTGTGGCAGCGGCGGGCAGGAAGAGAGCTTGGCCGGGCCGTAGGTTCTTTGAGCCAGAGGTGTACCGGACCTCGACCGCTCCTTCGAGCGCCAGAACGATCCGGGCACGGCCGTCGGGACCGAGGGGCGCTTCGCCCTCGTCGACGAGATGCAGAACGTCCAGCCGAAAATCGTCGACCGGCGGCTGGAAGCGGAACTGCGTGCCCCAGGGCTCTTCGTCGACAAGGGGCTCGATCAGGGGTGCCTCAGCGGCCTCGTAGACCAGGATGTCGAGGAGTTCTGCGGCATCGACATGCTTCGAGGTCAGGCCGAGGCGGAGCACGTTGTCGGAGTTCGCCATGACTTCGACGGCGGAGCCTTCCAGGTAGCTGTGGGGGACGCCGGCTCCGGTGAACAGGGCCTCACCGGGGTCGAGGCGAATCAGACGCAGGAAGAGGGGCGCGATGACCAGGGGGTCGTCCGAGTGGTGGGCGGCGATGCGGACGACCCAGCGCATGGCCTCACGACAGTTCGGGTCGTCCGTGGTTGAGGCGCGGCGGGCCGCGTGGACGGTGGCGGCGGCAAGATCGGTCCCGGTGTGCCGGTGGAGCTGTTCGAGCAGCGGGCGGTAGCCGGCGGTGCCTTCCGATTCGAGCCGGTGGATACTCGGCCTGAGTCGTTCGAGGCCGAGGGCGGACAGAAGCTGGGTGGCTTCGGCGGCGGGGCGGAAGCCGGACAGAGCGGAGAACGGCGTCAGGGCGTAGAGCAGCTCCGGCTTGGGGTTCGGATCCCGGTAGTTGCGGTCCCCGGAGGTGACCGGACGCGTACCGGTTTCCGCGGCGAAACCGCGAACGGCCTGCTCGCGGCTGGGGTGGGCCTGGATGGACAGCGGCCGGGCCGCGGAGAGGATCTTGGTCAGGAAGGAGAGTTCGGTGCCGGTCGAACCCGAACCGAGGACCTCGACGCGGTGCTCGGCGATCAGCCGGTTGAGGGGAATCGAGTCTCGATGCGGGCGGGATGCCCGTGTTGCCTCTGGGTCCGACTCCAGGACGACGCCCGCCGGTGCGTCAGGATGCGCGCCGAACCACAGTTCCGCTTCGGGCAGGTCGCCGGGCTCGCGCCCGCAGAGGCGCGGGATGAAGTCCCGGGTTCCCCAGTCGTAGTGGCGGACCTGAGGCACGAGCCGCAAAGGGCGGTCGAGCCCGGTGTTCATGGCCGCGCCGCCTCCCGGGTCCACGAACGAGCTTCGGCTTCCGTATCGACATCCTCGAGCGGCGCCGGTGAATCGAGTTCCACTTCCTGGATGTGCTCGGCCAGGGAGGCGAGCAGCGGTCGGGCGCCGTGGTCGCCGCGCAGGCTCTCGAGGCGGGGGAACCAGAGGCGCCCGAAGGTGACGGGCGCGCCGCGGTGGCCACGGAAGGTCGGCACGACGATCGAGGCGTGACCGCGGAACGCGTCGAGCAGCCGGTCGATCACGGCGGTGTCGAGCCCCGGCTGGTCAACGGCGAGGAACATCGCGCCGTCGGCGGCAGCCGGGACCGCTGTCAGTCCCCGGCGGACCGACCCGCTCTGGCCGTCTTCGTAGCGCGGGTTGTGGACGACCCGCAGGTCGAGGTCGGCGACCTCGGCAGCTATCCGCCGCTGGGCGTGGCCGGTAACCAGGATGAGCTCCGCCAGGTGGGAGGCGAGTGCCACTCGGCAGACGCGCCGGACGAGCGTCTCGCCGTCGATGCGGTAGAGCTGCTTCGGCTTGCCCGGATCGGCCTGGGCCTCGAACCGCGTGGAGAGCCCGGCGGCGAGCACGACGCCGCAAACCGAGCCGGTCATTGGCCCGAGGCCGCGCTGCCGTTTCGGACCGCGACCAGCTCGGCGGCGATGGCGAGGGCGATCTCCTCGGGCTTGCGGCCGCCGAGGTCGAGGCCGATCGGCGCGTGGATGCGATCGATCAGTTCGGCCGACAGGCCGGCTTCACGGAGCGCCGTGACTCGTTTGCCGTGAGTTCGCCTGGAACCGAGAGCGCCGACGTACCGAACACCGGCTTCGAGGACGACCTGGAGCGCCGGGTTGTCGAGCTTCTCGTCGTGGGTCAGGAAGACGCAGAAGGTATTCCCGTGCAGCGGCAGGCGCGACAGGTAGTCGGCCGGCCACTCGACGACGAGTTCGTCCGCGTGGGGGAAGCGCTCGGCGGTGGCGAAGGCGGAACGCGCGTCGACGACCACCGTGCGGAACCCGAGCCGGCGCGCGAAGTGGACGAGGTGGATCGCGACGTGGACCGCGCCGACGATGAACAACTGCGGCAACGGCTCGAAGGTCTCGATGAAGACCTCAGCGCCTGCGATCTCGCGAAGACCCGTTGCGGGAAGGGGGCCGGTGGTGGTGAGGGCGGCGGCTGCCTGGTCGAGCTCGGGGTCGGTGAGCGTGCCTTCGGACCTCCCATCGTCCGGCCACACGAGCAGGCGAGCACCGAGCTGGGCATCGGCGCGAGTGAACGCGACGACCCGCTCGCCCGCGAGCAGGGACTGGCGGAGGGACTCGAAACCCATTTGGGGGCGAGCCTCGGGCCTCAGCCGCCGATGCGTTCGACCAGCACCTCGACCTCGCCGCCGCAGGTGAGCCCCACGGCCCACGCCTGCTCGTCGGAGATGCCGTAGCGGAGCCGCTTCGGCCGGCCGTCCGCGAGGACCGACTGCGCCTCCTCGAAGACGGCGCCTTCGATGCAGCCGCCGCTCACCGAACCGGCGATCCCGCCGGCTTCGGAGACGGCCATCTTCGAACCGAGCGGCCGCGGCGAGGAGCCGACGGTGCGGATCACGGTGGCGACGGCAACCTTCAGCCCGGCGCCGTGCCAGCGGTCGATGTCGGGAAGCACGTCCAGCACGGGAGGGATTCTACCGGCGCCCGGCCGACCGTGGGAGCTATAGTGACCGCGGGAGGTAGTTGACCATGACGATGCGGCGGTCCTGGACCTGTGTTGTCGGAGCGGCTGGGAGCCTGCTGGCGGTGCTTCTGGCCGGTTGTGCCGCACCCGAGGCGGAACCGGTCGAAGCGGAGGCCGCGCCGGTCACCGCCCGGAATCAGCCGGGCACCGGGATGGGGCTCTACGAGCCGGAGCAGCACGAACTGTACGACGGCCGGTTCGTGATCACCGGCACGAACGTCCACCAGGTGGGAAGTCTGGACGACGAATCGCCCTGGGACCACATGGGCGACGATGCCAGCAACGTCGCCCCGGTGGGCGGCGAGATCACGATCGATGTCGACGAGATCGCGAATACCGGTACGTTCCGCGCCGAGCTGCAGCTTCCGGAGGGGGATTACGTCGTGGAACTCGACCGGTTCCACGAGTTCTCGGAGTGCCAGGACGGCGGCATCGCGGCCTACCTGTTCGAGCACGGCGACGCGGGTTGCGGCGACTCGAACTGGCCCAAGAGCCTGCTCTATGTCGCGGGTTGGGGCTACGGCCGGGCGACGCTCGACGGCGAGGAGCTGTACAGCGACTACCAGATCCACTTCATGGTCACCCAGGGGATGCGCGACCGCGAGACGCTGCAGGTTCAGCTCGAGCCGACCGAGGGACCTGCCGGGGCTGTGAACCCTGCCGCCCAGCAGTTGGACTTCTACATCCGCAGCCCCGAGAACAACGACGCGAACCACCCCAACCGCGAAGTCTTCGACCACTTCTTCGCGATGGCAGTGACCTGGCATTAGGGCCTCCGGACTGCTCGCGGCCTCCTGAGGCCGCTTCGGTTGGATACTGCGTGAACCGTCTCGCTCTGCCCATCGCGCTCGTTGCGATCGTCCTCGCCGCCGGCGCGGCAGCGGAAGTCCGGCGCCTCGATTCCCCGGCTGCCGAGGGGAGCCGCAGCTACTCCCTGGCCGCCGGCGGCGACGGTGCTGTCTTCCTGAGCTGGGTCGAACGCGGGGAGGACGGCGGCCACGTTCTGCGGTTCGCTGAACTGCGCGGCGACGAGTGGGGTGCCGCCGCGACGGTTGCGTCGGGGGAAGACTGGTTCGTCAACTGGATCGATCATTCGGCGGTGGCGCCGCTCGGCGGCGACCGGCTGGCAGCGCACTGGCTGGTTCACGACGAGGACCGGCAGGGCGACTACGGCTACGGCATCCGGCTGGTGTTCTCGGACGACCGGGGCGCCTCATGGCGGCCGGCGTTCGAAGCTCGGGGAGAGGGCAAAGACGGCTACGCGGGCTTCGTCGCATACGCCGCGGTCGCCGGCGGCTTCGACGTGGCCTACTTGTCGTCGGTCCCCGACGAAGCGGAGGTCGAAGGGGTCGGCGAGGTGTCGCCGGACAGGAATGGAGCGGTGGAACACGGCGAGGTGGAGCCGCGGATGACCCTCCGCTCGGCCCGGTTCGATGCCGCCGGCGACCTGCTTGGCGACCGGGTGGTGGATGCCGACGTGTGCAGTTGCTGCACGACCGCGATGGCGGCGGATGCGGCGGGAGTCTTCGTGGCCTTCCGCGACCGCCGCTCCGGCGAGTACCGGGACATCTCGTACGCCCTTCTCGAAGGAGAGCGATGGACGGATCCAGAGCTCGTCCACCGCGACGGCTGGCTCATCCGGGGCTGCCCGACGAACGGACCCGCGGTCGCGTCCGGCGGGCTCGGGCCAGCGGTGGCCTGGTTCACCGCCGCCGGCGGCGAGTCGAGAGTACTGGCGGCTTTCTGGGACCGGACGAAACAGCGCTTCGGAGCCCCGATCCGCGTCGACGGCGGTTCACCGCGGGGTTGGGCCGGTGTCGCGATGCTCGAGGACGGCAGCGCGGCGGTCAGTTGGGTGGAGCGCCGGCAGGGTGGCTCCAGTGATCTGCGAGTTCGCCGGGTTGGCCGCGACGGCAGCACGGGGCGGGCGCTCACCGTCGCCCCGGCGCCGCCGGGTCGCAGCGCCATCGGCGTTCCCAAGCTCGTGCGCAGCGGCGACCGGCTGGTCTTCGCTTGGCGCGACGGGAGTGTTCGTGCCGCGGCCCTGCGGCTGGCCGACTTCGAGTAGGTCCCGACCCGCTCCCCGCTACAGCCCCAGCTCCTTCATCAGCTCCGCCTCCGTGACCCGCGGCCGGTCGTCGGCGAAGTCATAGCGGTCGGGCTTGGCGTCGCTGTAGATGTGACGGTCGAGCGCGAACTCGCCGCCGTCGTCGAGCGCGTCGACGCTGACGATCAGCATGCCTTCGGGCTGCTCAGCCAGCCGCCAGAACAGGCTCGATCCACACCTGGAGCAGAACCCGCGCTGAGCCCAGGGCGTTCCCTGGTACCAGGTCAGGCCCTCGTTGTTCAGCCACTCGGTGTCGGGCTCGGGGCAGTGGACGGACATCAGCGGGCCGCCGGACCAGCGGCGGCACAGGCCGCAATGGCAGACGCTGTAGGTGCGCTCGGGGACGTCGACTTCGAATTCGACGGCGCCGCACAGGCACTGGCCGCGGATTCGGTCGGCGGTTGCTTCGGATTCACTCATCGACTTCTCCGGTCATGGGCGGGGCGATTCGGAACGGGACGGATGCCATCTGCCGGTCCCAGAGGATCGCCAGGCGGCCGCCTTCCGGGGTCACGTCGAGGAACTGCCAGGACAACTGCTCGAAGGACATGGGCAGCGGCTGGAGCGTCATGTCGGTGCGCAGCATGTCCTTGTCCGGGGTGTAGCCGTAGGCGCCGAACAGCGCTTCCCGGTCGTGGTAGTCGTATCGCTCCTGCGCCGGCCACTTCGAGATGATCAGGATCCACCGCTCCGGGCCGAGCTGGATGAACATCGTGTACTCGCCCGGCTCGAGGCGGGTCCCGTCGATGACCAGCGGCAGCTCCGTGATCAGCCGGGTCGTGAGGTTCGCGCCCGCGCGCCACACCGGCGCGCCGTCGTTCAGGAAGGCGATGAAGTCGGGCGGCCCGAAGATGTCCCGACCGCGGCGCAGCGGGCGCCCGTACCTGACTTCGATCCAGCCGCCGTTGACGTAGCCGGAGCGGGGATCGAAGGTGCCGCCGATCTGGGTCGCGGCAGCGCCCGCCGGGCTGGCCGGCCGGTCCTGGGCGGTGGCGAACCCGCCGCCCACAAGCAGTTCGGCGCCCGCGACCAGAAGGACAACGGACGCCGCGATTCCGAACCGGTTCGAAGCCACCGGGCCGGGGCTACTTGACGGCGTCGAGCGGGATCTCGAACGTCTGGCCGGTGGGCGTCTCGACCGAGATGACGAACTTGTCGTCGGCGGGGCGGCTGTAGCTGAGCTTGGCCAGAACTGCTGCTCCTTCGCCCGTGTTCTCGAAGCTGATCATCCGGTCCTTCGACTCGACGACCTTCATTACCAGGAAGCCGTCGTAGCGCGGCTTCATGCCGGGGTCCCACTGCTTGAGGCGCAGCACCAGGGAGTCGTTCTCTTCCTCGATCGAGATCAGCTCGATCATGTTCGTCGTGCCGTCGGGCGAGAAGCCGCGGACCCGGGCCACCATCGAGCCGTTCTTGGGTATGGCCCAGTTCTCTTCCAGCGCCGGGCCGCTCCATGTCCCGGTCATCCAGGCCAGGTCTTCGACCCTGGGCCCGTGGTTATCGGCTGCGGCGGCAGTCACGGCCAGAAGACCGACGATCAGCAGAACGAACAGGGTGCGGCGCATGGGTTGTCCTCCAGGGAGTTGAGCGGCCGACCATACCAGCCGGCGGCGCTACTCGGAGCCTCCGCCGCCGGTGGAGGCGGCGTCGCCTTCGAGGGCTTCCTCCTCGAGCAGCCGGGCGCCGCGGAGGATGCCGCCAAGGGCGTAGTTGCCTTCGTGACAGGCGTACTCGAAGACCTTGTTCGCGCTGGCGGGCCACGGGTACTCGCCGCTCCAGGGCTCGGTCCAGGTGTTCGGGTCGTCGACGGTGAAGCCGTAGAGCAGAGTGTCCTCGTCGATGCGGCTGAAGCGCTCGGTGATCACCATCTCCTTCGAGCCCTGGGTGAAGCTGTAGTCGTCGCCGAAGTTCTTCGTCGTCACGACCAGGGTGTCGTCTTCCCAGCGGCCCACCGACTCGCCGAGCCAGCTCTCGACGTTGTCGTCGTGCGCTGAGTCGATGGGGATGATCCGCGCGTCATGGTTCATCTCGACCAGGATCATCAGGTGGGTGTCGGTCTGCACGATCCGCTTCATGTTGTTGTACATGACGGGCAGCGCCGGCGGTCCGGCGGTGGAGCCGAAGCCCAGCAGGCAGCGCTCGGCGTGCGGGCGAAGCTCCGGATCGTCGTACGGGCCGAACTCGCGGTCGATCCACCAGGCGGTGCCGGTGTTCTCGTGGCGGAAGAGCGCCGACTCGGCGAACCGCTTCCTGGCGCCGTCGGTGAGCGCCGGCATCCGGCCGTTCGCGGGCTCGGTGATGATTGACGTGCGGTACTCGCCATCGAGCTGGAAGTTGCCGTCGCCGATGTCGACGTAGAAGGCGTTGTAGCCGCCGACCTTGCCCGCGGCGCCCGTGAACTCGGGCGCGTAGATGCCGGTACCTCCCTCCGGCGGCGCCTCGCGATTCGGGTCGCTCGGCGCGTAGTCCTTCTCGAAGTTCTTCCGCCAGTGGTCGGCGATCGCCTGCGCCTGTTCCGGGGTCAGGGTCAGGTTGTCGCCGTACTGCTCGGGCCGCTGCAGCGGCGTCAGGGTGGCGATGTCGTAGGTGCCGGAGAGATCGGGCTTGCCGTCGTGTCGCCGTGGAATGTCGTCGGACGCGACGATGGCGCCGGCGGCCGCGAAGGCGAGCAGGGTCGTGAGAATGAGAGTGCGTCGTGCCATGTGCGGCGTCCTCCGGGTTCTGGTTGCGGACTGTGCTGCGGATTGTAGCTGGAAACTGGCTGGCCGGTCAGGATTCTTCCGCTTCGAGAATCCGGTCGGTCGTCGTGTCGCGCCGGATCTCGATCCAGCGCCGGCAACCGTGGGCATGAAACCAGCGCTCGGCGACGACGCCTTCCTCGTTGTCGTGGTGGAAGGCGAAGTCCAGATCGCGCTCGTCCGGGTCGGTCAGGTGGTCCGGTACTCGCCGGATCTCACCGTGGACGAACTCGTGCACGGCGCGGCCTCCACAGTTGGGGCAGGGGATGCGCAGGCTCATGGCTAATGCGTCCCCGCCGACCCGCGGTCCGCCATCGTGCGGTCGCGGGCGAAGCGATCGAGCCCGAACGGCGCGATCAGCTCGGGTAGGGCGCCGGTCGCGATGAGTTCGGCCATCTGCTCGCCGCCGGCCGGGATCGCCTTGAAGCCCCAGGTGCCCCAGCCGGTCGTGATGAAGAAGCCGGGCACGCCGGTTTGCCCCATGATCGGCGAGTAGTCGGGGCTCATGTCGCAGACGCCGGTCCACTGCCGAAGCACCCGCAGGTTCGCCATGAAGGGCAGCAGGCTGAGCGAGCGCCGGCACACGTCCTGGACGAAGTCGTGGCTCGAGCGGTAGGAGAAGCTGGGTTGCGGGTCGATCTCGGCGCCCAGCAGCATCTCGCCGCGGGCGGTTTGCGAGGCGTAGAAGAAGAGCTCGGAAGAGGCGACGATCGGCCCGAACTGCTGCCGGTAGTGGTTCGTGACGAAGGCCTGCAGGCGGTGGGTGCGGATGGGCAGCCGGAGACCCGCCATGGCCGCGATGCGGCTGACGTGGCCGCCGACCGCCGAGACGACGGCGCCGGCGGCGACATCGCCGTGCGGGGTCTTGACGCCGGTGACGCGCTCGCCGTCGAGGATCAGACCTTCCACCGGCGTGTTCTGGTGAACATGGGCGCCGCGCTCCATCGCGCCTTCGGCGAGCGCCCAGACCACGCGGTCGTGGCGGGCGGTGGCCCCCTGTGGGTGGTAGGAGGCGCCCAGCACCGGCCAGCGGCCTCCGCCCTCGATGTCGAGCTGCGGGCAGAGCTCCTGGACCTGCCGTGGCCCGACGAACTCGGTTTCGGCGCCGAACTCGGTGTTCAGCTTCGCCCGCATCCGCTCGGCCCGCACGGCGGCTTCCGAGTGGGCCATCCACAGAAGCCCCTTGGCCTGATGCATGAGCCAGCGGTCCGTTTCCTCTTCCAGGCCCCGATAGAGGTCGACGCTCCGCTGGTAGAAACGGACGGCGGCCGGGATGCCGTAGTTGGCGCGGATGATCGTCGTGTTCCGTCCCGAGTTGCCGGCGCCGATGTAGCCGCGCTCGAAGACGGCGACGTTCGTGATCCCGTGGCGGGTCGTCAGGTAGTAGGCGGTGGCCAGCCCGTGTCCACCGGCGCCGACGATCACGACGTCGTAGCTCTTCTTCGGCGGCCGCCAGGTCAGCTTCATCTGGCGCTCGACGAACTCGTTCATGGGGTGGCCCCGTCGATCTCGGCGAGCGAGCCGGTCAGTCGGCGCAGGAAGGCGGCGGCGAACGGGGCCGGCGCAAGGATCAGGGTCCGCCCGACCTCGAACCAGAGCTTGGCCGGGATGCCGGCGACCTCGCCCTGGGCGAGGGCCGGCCTCGCTTCGGGCCGACGCCACTCGCACTCGCGGTCGAGGAAGCGCTTGGCGGTGGCTTCGTCGAGCCAGACGTAGCTGAACGCGGTCTCGCGTTCGACGATCGCATGCGGGTCGCCGGCGACCTCGAAGTCCGGCGTCGCCGTCACCAGGAGTTCGTCGGGAGCGGTGCGGAAGGCGAGCCCGCCGGCGCCCCAGGGCGGCCGCTCGACCAGGGTGTCGAGGGCCGCGGGCGTAGCCGACACGCGGGTCGCTTCGAGCCGGCGCAGCCGCGGCGGCTCGGATGGGGCTTCGGCGGCGAGGTCGGTTGCCTCCGGACGCGCAACCGGGAACTCACTGAGGTTCTGCGGCGACTCGCTCGCGAGGTCGACCGCTGCTCGAGCCCGTGTTCCCTCCGGGTCGTAGGTCGGGCCGTCGACGCGCCGGGCCGCTCGGCCGTCCACCGTGACCTCACGGGGCAGGTTGCCCTCGGCGTCCAGATAGAGCCAGCCGAGCATCGGGGCGCCGCCTGCCGTCGTGCCGGCGTCGGACGTCACATAGCCGGCGTAGCGCTCGCCGTCATGGATCGCCGCGCCCTCGGCGGACGGATCTGCGGCGGCTCCCAGCGGCGGCGGATCGTCCGCCCGGAGCGTGACCAGCCGCTTGTCGAGCGGCTGCTTGTTCGTTCGCAGGATGGCCCGGCGGCCAACGAAGTCGCCCTTGTTCAGGTTGACCGCCCACTCGTGGGCGAGACGTCGCGGGGTCGAGTCGTAGTCCGTGTCCTGGCCGATGACGATGTGTCCCTTCTCGAGCCGCAGGCGGAGCAGGGTCTCGAGCCCGTGGGGCTGGACGTGGAAATCTGCACCCGCGGCCAGCAGCCGCCGCCACAGCTTGCGGGCGTCAGCGGCCGGATGGTGGAGCTCATAGGAGAGTTCGCCGGTGAAGCTCAGGCGAACGACCCGGCAGTCGACGCCGGCGACACGCACCTGGCGATGCCGGCCGAACGCGGGAAGCTCCCGGGCGCCGGCACGCGCCAGTAGTCGGGCCGCCTGTGGGCCGGTGACGTTGATCGCCGCCAGCGACGCGTTCTGGTTCAGGATCCGGACATCGCAGCCGAAGGCCTCGGCCCAGTCGCGCAGCCACAGCTCGAAGAAGCCGGACCCGCCGGAGGTCGAGGTCAGGAAGAAGCGGTCGCCGGCGCCCTGGTCCGCTTCCCGGCAGAGCATCCCGTCGTCCAGCAGGTAAGCCCGTTCGTCCAGCATCAGGACGTAGCGGCAGCGGCCGGGACGGATCGTCGCGACCCTAGTGGGAACGATTCGCTCCAGGAACGCTTCGGCGTCCGGCCCCGAGATCGCCATCTTGCCGAGCGAACTCACGTCGCCGAGCGAGACGCGCTCGCGCACGGAGCGGTACTCGTCCTCCTCCCGGCCGTAGGTCCAGGGCCGCCACCAGCCGCCGGCACGGTCCATCCTCGCGCCGAGGCTCAGGTGTTCGTCGTGGAGGGGCGAGCGGGCGGTCACGGCGGTGTGCGCACCGGCGGCCAGCTCGCGTACGGTCAGTTGCCGGTTGAGCGGCCGTGCGGTGAAGGCGGGCTGAAGCCGGCCGCCGCGCTCCAGGAGGAAGCTGCGCAGGTAGGGCAGGCACACGCCGCCCTGGCAGGTGCCGGTGCCGGCTAGCGTCGCCCGTTTCAGCAGCTCCATCTCGTGGAAACCGCGCTCCCAGACAGCGTCGAGGTCGGCGACGGTGACGCCGCTGCAGGGGCATACCGTTCCCTCGCGCGGACAGGAAGGGAGTTGGGGTTCGGCCGCGGCGCTGCCGATCACGCGTACCGGGAAGTCGGAGGCCATCCGGGCCAGCGCGTTGCGTGGGTTGCGGCCGAGGCCCAGGACCGCCGTATCGCATTCGATCCGCTCTTCGCTGGCGCCGGCGTCGCCGTTCGGGCGAACGACTACCGCCTCGATGCGACCGTCGCCGTCGAAGCGGACGAGTTCCCAACCACCTTCGCCGACCGGGACGTGCCTGGCGAGCATCCCGGCCGGTAGACCTGCCGGCCGCTCACCCACGGCGACGGCGCGGCCCAGGTCGATCCCTGCCGCGACAAGCTTCGCGGCTGCCCGCGCGGTGACCAGTCCCTCCAGCTCGCTGCCGGGAACGACCGGCTGGATCTCCGCGGCGCCGGTGGAGACGACGATCTCCCGCCGCGGATGAACGTGGAGCACGCGCCCCGCCTGGTCGGAGGCGACGACCAGCGGTCCGGGATAGACCCCGGTGACGTGCTGCCCCTCGCGGGCGTCCAGGGTAATGACGGAGAGACCCGCCTCCCTGGCCTTCCGCGCCGCCTTGTGTCCCGACTCGCCCTGGCCGATGACGACCGTGTCGCAGTGGACATGATGGACCGGCGCCGCCTTCCCGGCCGACGTCGACTCGTCGGACAGCAGGGCCGGCTCCTCGCCCCTGAGGTGGGCGCGCGTCACCTTCATGCCGGCTGATGCCCGCACCTGGCAACTGCGCGTGTAGGCGATGCCATCTACCGTCACGAGACAGTTCGGGCAATCCCCGCCGAGGCACAGGCATCCGCCGCCGGTCGGGTGTAGCCCGGTCCGTAGCATCGCGACGAGCAGACTGTCGCCTGCCTGGGCCTCGACTCGCTGCCCGTCCACCAGAAGAGTCGCCATCCGGACGAGATGGTACGACGGATCCGGAAGTCACCAGCAACGCCCTCCTGACCTGAAGGACGGGCGGTTGCGTCCGACGGCGCTACGATTGCGGCCGGCCCATGACTGCCTCCCTCTCCGGCCAAGTGGTCCTCGTTACCGGTTCGACCCGCGGTATCGGCCGTGCGACCGCCGAGGCGGCCGCCGCGCTCGGCGCGACGGTCGCCGTGCACGGGCGCGACCTGACCCAGGTCGAGGCGGTGTGCGCGGAGCTCGGCACGGACAACGTCTTCCCGCTCGCCGCCAACTTCGACGACCCGGACAACGCGGCTGGCCTGGTCGACCAGGTGGTTGAGCGGTGCGGTCGGATCGACGGTCTGGTCAACAACGCGGGCGGCGGTCGCCCGGTCTCGCTCCGCGGTCTCGATCTCGACTCCTGGCGCGCGACCCAGCGCGTGAACCTGGAGGCGACGTTCGCGGCTTCGCGGGCCGCCTACAAGGTCATGCGCAAAGCCGGGAACGGCAGCATCGTGAACATGGCTTCGCTCGCGGCCCACGGCCCTGGGGCCTGGATGGGCGCCGACTACGCCGCGTCGAAGGCGGGCATGGTGAGTCTCACCCGCAGCCTCGCCCTGGAGGCCGCGCGCTTCGGCGTCCGCTGCAACGCGGTGTCGCCGGGCTTCATCGAAACCGACATGACGGTCGAACTGACCGATGACCAGCGGCAGAGGCTCCGCGTTCCGCTCGGACGGCTGGGGACGCCGGCTGAGGTCGCCGCCTGCGTCACCTTCCTGCTGTCGTCCGAGTCGTCGTACGTGACCGGCCAGGTGCTGCACGTCAACGGCGGCTTGTCGATGTATGGCTAGGCGGGTCGCCGTCACCGGCCTCGGTGTCGCCTGCGCGATCGGCGCGGACGTCGAGTCCTTCTGGACGAACCTGGTCGCCGGCCGCGGCGCCATCGGCCCGCTTCAGTCGCTCGACACCTCGGCGTTCAAGGTCGGCATCGGCGCGGAGGTCGACGCCGAAGTCGTGCGTGCCGGTCTGAAGCGGCTGCGCCGCCGACCCACCGACCGCGCCGTCGACCTGGGTCTGGTCGCCGCGGCCGACGCACTTGAGGAGGCTGGCCTGATCGACGGGGCGCCGCCGTACGAAGTACAGCCTGTGGCGGTCATTCTCGGTACGGGCGCAGGGTCGGCCGAGAGCCACACGACCGGGCATGCCCGTTTCCACGAGCGCGGGGTGCGGGGACTGCGTCCGTCGACGGTGCCGCGCTGCATGTACAACTCGATCTCAGCGGGAATCTCGATTCACTTCAAGCTGACCGGCATCAACTACGTCGTCGTTTCGGCGTGCACCTCGGCGACCAACGCGATCGGCATGGCCTGCCGCATGGTGCGCGACGGCTACGCGGACACCGTGCTTTGTGGCGGGGCGGACGGCTTCTTCGACCCGTTCTACTTCGGCATCTGGAACAACCTGGGCGTCATGTCGCGACATCCCGACCCCGCGCGCGCCTGCCGCCCCTTCGACGCCGACCGTGACGGCACGGTGTTTGGCGAAGGCGCCGGCATGCTGGTCGTCGAGTCGTGGGAGCGGGCTCGCGGGCGCGGTGCGCGGATCCGCGGCGAGGTCGTCGGCTACGGCGAGTCTTCCGACGCCAGCCACCTGACCAGCCCGAGCGCCGAAGGACAGGCGGTGGCGATGCGGGATGCGCTGGCCTCGGCGGGCGCTCGCCCCGACGAACTCGGCGCCGTGAACGCACACGGCACGGCGACGCGCGCCAACGACCAGTGCGAGAGCGAGTCGATTCGCGCGGTCCTCGGCGATGCGGTGGATAACGCCCCGGTCTCGGCGAACAAGTCCTATTTCGGCCACACGCTCGGGGCATCCGGGGCGATCGAAGCGATCGCGGCGCTGCTCAGCATCGAACACGGCGTGCTGCCGCCGAATCTCAACCTGGAGAACCCGGACCCGGAGTGCCGCGTGCGTCTGGTGGGCGGCGAACCGGAGCCGCTCGAGCGGCCGTTGGTGATGAAGAACAGCTTCGGCTTCGGCGGCAGCAACGGCGTGCTCGTGTTGGGACCGGGATAGTTCCGGCGTTGGCCTTGTGGAGGCCGCCCAACTCTCGTCAAAGTAGAGTCGCACTTCTGTCGCGTTCTCGCGACGGAAGATCTCGTTTTCCTTCCATTCTCTCTGTAGAGTTCCGTTCCGTCGTGATCGGAGGCCGCTTGCCGGACCACGGAGTGCTGCTGCGGGCCCACTTGCGCTGGTAGCGGAGATGGCCGGTTCGGCTTGCTGTCGACCCAGTTGCTCATTCGTTAGCATGTCGGACTCGCAAGAGGACAGGCGTTGAGAGGTGTACGACTGGTGTATGGCAACGAACCCGAGGTTGTAACTACCGGCGGGTCGAAGGTGGCGCCCGAGACTCGATGAGAGTGCCGTCGGCGTACTCGGAGTCGTACCCACGGGTTCGGCCTTCCGATCCGGAGGGTGTGGACAACTACATCCGCCACACGACGATCGGCGACCCCGAACTCGACCCGGTCCTCGAGGAGCTCTCCGATCTGCCGCCAGCGGATCTGCACCGTTACATTCGCGCCATCATCGAGTGGGAGGGCGAGACGTTGTGCAGAGCGCCTCGGGTGCTCCGCGACTTCTTCGACACCCTCGAAGAACCGACTTGGCTGAAATGGGACGGCCTGGAGCCGGGAATTCGCACGTTCTACAAGAACGCGGATCTCATGCTGGGCGCGTTCGTCACCGGCGTGCTGGTCGAAGGCTTCTCGACCTTGATCGCCAAGTCTTTCGCCATCACGGGGAGGGTGAGCCACACCACCAGGCGCCTCAAGCAGAACAACCGGCAGTTGCTGGACATCTTCTTCCCGAACGGCCTGTACAGGAACGGCGAGGGTTGGAAGCTGTCAGTCCGCGTCCGCTTCGTGCACGGGCGGATGAGAAGTCTGCTCGCGAAATCCGCGGACTGGGACCACGAGGCCTGGGGCACTCCGTTGAGCGCCGCGCACCTGGGCTATGCGATCTCCGTGTTCTCGAAACGCCTGCTCGACTACTCGACGCTCCTGGGCGCCAGATTCTCGGAGGAAGAGCGCAAGGGCGTCATGGACGTCTGGCGCTACTCCGGCTTCCTCATGGGCATTCCGGAGAGCATCCTGTACGCCTCCGAGGAAGAGGCCACGCGCGTGTACGAGATGGCTTACCTCTGCGAACCGCCACCGAGCGCCGAGTCGGCTTACCTGGCGAACACGCTGATCCAGTCGATACCTTCCGTTGCGCAGATCAAGGACACGGCCGAACAGAAGAAGATCGTGCGACTGGGGTACCGCCTTTCGCGAGCGCTCATCGGCAAGGAACTCGCCGACGGCTTCGGGTACCCGAAGCGACGACCCTGGCACGTCGGAACGCTCGCACTGTTTCGGGCCAAGCAACGCCTGCAGCGGCGCTGGTCCGGTTCCGGGGCTCTCCGGGCCAGCAACATCACCCAGCTCCTGCAGATCTCCATGTACGACGAGGAGGGCATCAGCTACAAGATGCCCGACCGCGTCAAGGCCGAGAAACAGGACCCCTGGTAGAAGCGCTTCGTCGGCGCGATCAGGCCACGCCCGCCTGACGCTCCGCCCTGCCGGCTCCCGTCGCGATGCGTAGCCGGGCCTGAACCCTCACGTGCAGCATCGCCAGGGCCGGAACGACCAGCATGAGCAGAGGCGTCGCGATCAGGATGCCGAAGCCGAGCGCCGCCGCCAGCGGAACCAGGTGCACGGTCGCGGGATCCCTCTCGAAGACGAGCGGAGCGACGCCGACGAACGTGGTGACCGAGGTCAGGAGGATCGACCGGACGCGGGCCTTGGCGCCGGCGATGATCGCCTCCTGCGCCCCCAGGCCGGCGCCTCTCCTCTCGTTGATGAAGGTGACCATCACCAGCGAGTCGTTCACGACGACTCCGGTACAGCCGACCAGGCCCTGCACCGACATGAAGCCGAAACTGAGGCCCAGCAGCAAATGGCCCGCCACGGCGCCGACCAGGCCCAGGGGAATGGCGGCCATGATGATGAGCGGCTGAGACCAGGATCCAAACGGGATGGCGATCAGGGCGAAGATGATGATGAAGACGAACAGCATCGCGCCCGACAGGGCGCCGATGATCTCTCTCTGCTGCCTCTGCTCGCCGCCGACTCCGTAGCCGAAACCCGGGTGCTCGGCCGCGAGCGGGGCCAGAATGTCTCGCTCCAGAGCGGGCGTGATCAACTGGCCGGTCACGACATCCGGGTCCACGTTCGCCGTGACCGTCACGACGCGGCGACCGTCGACCTTGTGAATCGCGGTTGACGATCGTACGAACTCCGCGGAAGCGACGTGCTTCAACGGCACTTCCGATCCGCCGGGCGTACGCACGACGAACCGTTCGAGGTCAGCGATCGAACTGCGCTCCTGCTCCGGCAGTCGGAGATACACCCGCATGTCCTCGCGACCGCGCAGCACCCTGAGGGCCTCAGAGCCGAAGAAGGCGGAACGGGTTTGACGCGCCAGGTCCTCCAGCGTCAATCCCAACGTGCGGGCCGGCGGCTTGAGTTCCAGTTGAATCTCCCTGAATCCGTCGTCCTGATTCGTACGGATGTCGAACACGCCGTCGACCTGCTGTAGCTCCTCCACGAACGCCTGAGCGATGGTCTCCAGCTCGACGGGGTCGGGATGCGAGAGCTCCAGGTAGACGGGCGGCGGGAGTTCGAGCGCCCCCGACGAGAAGACGAGGTGTCTCAGCCCCTGCACCGTGCCGGTCTCCTCCCGCCACAGGCGCTCGAACTCGCTGGCTGGAACCGCGGCGTCCTCCGGAAGCGCGAACTGGACCGCGCCGACGTGGCTGCGGGGAACCGACGCCCGGTCGCCACGCAGCGGATTGAAGAGCTCCGCGGGCTCGCCGACGGTGATGGCGCTGTTCCAATCGTCCGCAGCGGCGCTGCCTGGATGCTCGCTCGCCAGCCGCTCCGCCACCCGGCGCCCCGTTTGCTCCACCAGCTCCCCGACCGCCGCGGTACGGTCCGCCGGCGATCCGGTGGGCAGCTCGAAGTTCGCCGCGATGACGTCGCCCTCCACCTGCGGCAGGAACTCCACTCTGACCAACCCCGAACCGATCAGGACGGTCACGAGCAGGACCGCGCCCGCGGCTGTCGCCAGCACGATCGGCGGATGGTTCGTGGCGAGACGAAGGCCCCGGTCCAGCGGGCCGTCGATCAGCCACTGCAGACCCCGGTCCACGGCGCGCTGAATCCGCAACAACCGGCGGCCGGCCCACGTCGACGCGGTTCGTCCGGGCGGCGGCAGATGCGAAAGATGACGGGGAAGAATCAGCAGCGACTCCACCAGCGAAATCATCAGGATGATGATGACCACGAGCGGCACGCTTCTCATGATCTTGCCGGTGGAGCCCGGGACGGTCAGCAGGGCGCAGAAGGCCGTCACGGTAGTCAGCACGGAGAAGATGACCGGAGCGCTCATCCGCTGCGCGCCCCGAATCGCCGTCGTCAGCCCGTCGCGGTCCCGTCTTCGTCCCGCGAAGATGTTCTCGCCCACCACGATCGCGTCGTCCACGACGATCCCGAGCGCGAGCACCAGGGCCATCATCGAGAACATGTTGATGGAGACGCCCAGCATTTGCATGCCCCACAGCGTTCCCACCAGCGCGACGGCCAGCCCCGCGGCCACCCATAGCGCGAGGCGGATCTCCAGGAAGAACGTCAGGGCGAGAAAGACGAGAAGGAGCCCCAGGACGCCGTTCTCGATCAGGACCGACAGGCTGCCGGCGACCAGCGTCGAGTCGTCCCGCCATATCTCGACGCCGACGCCGGCCGGAAGAGCGGGGATCACTTCCGTCACCAGATAGGCCTTGACGGCTTCCGAGATCTCGAACACCTGTTCGTCCGCGGTGCGGGTGACGTCGACGCGAATGGCCCGGTTGCCGTTGAAGCGGGTGATCAGGTCGGTGTCCGCGAAACCGTCGCGCAGGTCGGCGATGTCGCCCAGGCGAAGCGACGTGCCGTCCGGACGGGACAGGACGATGATGTCCTCGAAGTCGTACTGCTCGTAGTTCTGGCCGATCGTCCGGACCCGAATCTCCTCCCCGCCCGTCGAGAGGCTGCCCGCTGATAGGTCCATCGAGCCCCGCCGCACGGCAACGGCGATGTCACTCAGGGTCAGCCCCAGGGCCCGGAGCCGGTGCGATGGGACCTCGATCGAAATCTCGTACTCGCGGAAGCCGCTGGTGTCCACGTAGGACACCGCGGGAAGCGCCGCGATGCCATCCTCGATGTCGTAGGCCAGTTCCTTGAGCGTCCGTTCCGGCACGTCGCCGTGAACCAGGAGGCGAATGACGCTTTGCCGGCTCGTCACCTCGCGCACTTCAGGGCGTTCCGCTCCCGCGGGAAAGCTGGGAATGCGGTCCACCCGCGCCTTGGCCTCGTTCAGAGCGCGGTCGATGTCGGTGCCGCTCTTGAATTCGGCGGTGACCGTTCCGAGCCCCTCGGAGGCGGAGGCTTCGATCCGCTTGACGCCGTCCAGGGACCCGAGCTCCTCCTCGATCTTGCGGACGATTGCCTCGTCGACCTCCTGCGGGGCGGCGCCCGGGTACGGAACCATGACCTGAACGCGATCCAGCGACGCGTCCGGGAGCATCTCCTGGACGAGTTGGCCCGCCGCCAGCAGCCCGGCGAACAGCAGGAAGACCATGAGGAGGTTGGCGGCAATCGGGTTGCTCGCCATGAAGGCGATCGGACCGCCACGGACTGTCGGGTCGCCGGCCTCGCTCATCGGTCGCTCAGCCGGGAACCTCCGCCGCCTGCGCCTTCTGGAACGCCGGCCTGGCCATGCAGCGGTCGCCGTAGGCCTCGAGCACCGGCGACTCGGGGAGCATCCCGAACATGCGCAGGAAGACGGCGCTGCTGCCGAGCATCACGTCCGCGGCGCTGAACTCCTCGCCCAGGATCCAGGGGCCATCGCCAAGGCCCTCCTCCCAAACCTCGATCGTCTTCGCGAAACTGCCCCAGCCCAGCCGGCCGGGATTGAACGCTTCCGCCTGGTGTTCCTCGGGCACGACGGTCCGGAGGCCCGACTCGAACATCGCCGGCTCGATCATCGCCGGCGAGTAGATCAGCCAGTGCACGAAGCGGGCGCGTAGCGGATCGTCCAGCGCCGGCGCCAGACGTCCGGACGCGTAGCGGTCAGCGACGTAGAGGCAGATCGCCGCCGAGTCCCACATCTTCACGTCGCCGTCCTCGAGCGCCGGCACCTTGCCCATCGGACTCGCGGCCAGGTGTTCCTGAGTCCGCTCCGGCTTCGTGACGTCGACATACACAAGCTCGTAGTCGACGCCCGCCTCCTCAAGCATCCAGACGGCGCGGCTGGACCGCGTCTGCGGGCACCAGTAGAGCTTCATTCGTAGGCCTCCGAGTCCAGGTGTTCGGTACCTGCCGGCGCCCGGCCGATCTCCCTCATGTTCGTGAAGAAGCCGCGCACGTCGAGTTCGATGGTGACCGGCGAGTCGCTCTCGTTGAGCCAGAACCAGCCGTGGTTGCCGGAGTAGCCCGCGGTCAGGCCGCCCCGGCCGCCCGTGACGTCGAATTCCTCGGCGTAGCGGACCGGCTCGTCGTCGAGGTCGTTGAAGGGGTCGGCATGGAAATCCGAGTAGAGCGTTCCGCCGTCCGTCCGCCAGGAGTAGACGATCGTCATCCCCTCGATCATCTGCAGCTTGTACTCCATCTGTTCGTTGGCGCCGATCTCGATCGTGACCGTCTCGGCCCGGAGTTCACGATTGCCGGTCATCTGGGCCAGGAGCCCTTCCTCGGCCTCCGCCATCGGCTCGGTGCCGGCCGCCTCGTAGAGCCGATCGAGGCCCAGGAGGCCGCCGATGCGGGTCGGATCGATGCCGTACTCGGCCGGCAGAATGACGACGACGAAGACGAACGCGGCGGCGGCGAGCGTGATCGCCACGGTCTTGAGCAGCTTGCGAAGCGGTGGCGTTCCGAGATCGCCGCCCGGAGCGGGAGTGGTTTCCGTCATGACAAGAAGTACCCCGTCAACTGGTAGGCGACCAGCAGGAAGCCGACCGTCATCAGCACCGCGTTCGCGGCGTAGCCGTGAGACTGGAAGCGGCCGCTGACTCGCCAGAGGTTGAAGCTCAGCAGGATGATGGCGAGGGCGGCGAACTGCCCGAGTTCGACGCCCACGTTGAAGGAGACGATGTTGCCGACCAGACCGCTGCCAGAGATCTCCACCGGCTGCAGCTTCGTCGCCAGGCCGAAGCCGTGGAACAGGCCGAACACGAGCACGGCCGCGCGCGTATCGATCTTGACCCCCAGTGCCCGGAACCCTCCCAGGTTCTCGAACGCCTTGTACGCCACCGACAGGCCGACGATCGCGTCGATGAGAAACGGATTCGCGTGGATGCCGCCGAGCACGCCGACCAGCAGGGTGACGCTGTGACCGACCGCGAACAGGGTCACGTAGAGCGCGACGTCGCGGAAGCGGTAGAGGAAGAAGATGACCCCCGCCAGGAACGCCAGGTGGTCGTACCCGGTGACCATGTGCTTGGCGCCGAGGTACATGTAGGGCCCGACCGCCAGACCCTCGTTATTGGTCAGGAAGAGCTCGTCCTGGTCGGCGACACCGTGCGCCCACAGGCCAGACGAGAGGAACAGCGCGGCCAGCGCTAACAGCGCCGCCCTGGTCATGGTCCGACGACGGCTCATGCGACTAACCGAACGAAACGGTTACTGCCGCGCCGCTTGACAGGCGACGAATTCCTCGCCGAGGTCCGGCAGCTCCTCTTCCACGAGCGGCAGGGACGCGATGTCCGGCCCGCTCGCGTACCGCGCGTCGCCGAGCTGCGGACCGAAGTTCGTGAAGGTCTCCATCATCGCGTTCATGGCGCCCCGGTTGGCGAGCATCCGTCCAAGACCGCCGGGGACTTGCGGGTCGCTGACCGTGTCCTGGACGACCTTGACTGTCCCCTCTTCGTCGCCCGGGGTCAGGATCCACCTCAAGTACATGCAGAGCACGCGCCTGCCCTCGAACTCGGGCGTCAGATCATCCGCGCCGGCTACGTCGTTGATCACGCGGCCGTCGCTCGTGCGCAACCAGCGCGAGCGGACGATCGTCACGCGCCTCGAGAGTCCGGAGCCGGAGATGCGGTTCCGCAGGGACTGAAACGGCTGCTCCAGAGACGTCGCACGTTCCTCTTCGCAGATCCCCTGCCACTCGGGACATGCGTCGGCATCCTCGAGCATCGCGATCGCCGACGAAATCGACCCCTGCACGACCACTTCGGCCCGCAGCAGGCGGAACTCGGTCCCGTCGATGTCGCAGGATTCGATCGTTACCGGGCCTTCGGCTCTCTCAGGCTTGCAGTCTTCCGCCGTA
This sequence comes from Acidobacteriota bacterium, assembly GCA_026707545.1. Taxonomy (NCBI): domain Bacteria; kingdom Pseudomonadati; phylum Acidobacteriota; species Acidobacteriota bacterium. The sequence goes on from JAPOWR010000002.1 coordinate 399,980, forward strand.
CCGGGTTGCGCGGCGAATGCCCCGAGAGCGAAAGCAAGGGCCAGCACCCTGCCCGTCACTGAACGACCGTCCTTCTCGCGCACCGGCGGCAGACTATCAGCAGCGTGCGGGCGCCATTCGGCTCTGGTCTCCGCCTTCAGAGTCGAAACCGCAGCGACGCGCGGAACGCCCGCGGCTCGGCCGGGCTCAGGAAGCGCGGATCCTCGTAGTCGTCGCCAAGCACCTCGTCCGGTTCACCCAGTGCGCCGAAGGTCTCGTACTCGCGGTCCGTCACGTTGGACACCTCGAGATCGAGGTCGAGCGAGGGGGTGAGTTCGATGCGGCTCCAGAGGTCGCCCCGCCACGCCGAGCCGACCGGCTCCAGCAGGTTCGCCTCGTCGCCTCGCAGGTAGCGGGTGGAGTCGCCGAGCAGCCGCGCCCCCAGCACCACGCGGCCGCCCAAGGTCAGGTCGGCGCCGGCCCGGAACTGACGGCGCGGCACGCCGGGCAGGAAGTCGCCCGGCTCGACCTCGATCTCCCCGTCCTCGGCCAACGGATGCGGCGGACTCGACAGGGTCAGGCGATCCTGGAACGTCGCGTCGAGCAGGGTGTAGGAGGCATCCCAGTTCAGCCGGTCGTGGCTGCCGCGCAGCCACAGTTCGAGCCCCTGCCGGCGGGTCGCGTCGACGTTCGTGAAGTAGCCGGCGCTGGTGCCGGCGCCGCTGGAGACGAAGATGATGTCGTCCCGACTCTCGCTGTGGAACAGGGCGGCGCTCCACCGCAGCGAAGGGCCACCTCCGCGCAGGCCGAACTCGGCGCTGGTCGTCACCACCTGGTCAAGCGGCGGGTCGGCGACGAAGGCGTTCGGCAGACGGCACGGGTCGTCCGGATCGGCGCAGGTCAACTCGACCGGCGTCGGCACGCGGGACGACTGCGAGACGTTCCCGAACAGGAGCATCGACGAACTTCCGTTTCCTCGCAACTCCCGGACGAAGCCGGCCGAAGGCACGAGGCGAGAGAAGCTGTGATCGCCGTCGAGCGCCGTGCCCAACCGGTCATTGAGCTCGATCCGGCTGTCGTTGTAGCGGGCCTGGAGGGTCCAGGTCAGCCGGTCGCCGGCAGTCGTCCAGTGCCGCAGCGCCCACAGGCCGGCGTGCCCGGTGTCGGCTCTCAGTCCGACTTCGGAACCGGGAAGCAGCATGCCGCTGCCGATCGTCGTCCTGGTGCCGGTGAGCGAGGCGAGTTCCGTCTCGAAGGCGAAGTCGGCGCGCCCGCCGTCCCACGAGGCGCCGGCGAGCCAACGGCCCGAACCAGTCAGACCGGAGATCTGGATCGAAGCGCCCAGTCCTTCCTGCTCGGTGCGGCTCTGGTTGTTGACGGCGTCGAACTCGTCGTCGTGGTCGTCATCGCCTTCGTGGTCGTCGTGATCGTGGTCGTCGTCGTGGCCGTGGTCATCGTCATCGTCGTCGTCACCCTCGAACGCGTCCGCGTTGTAGGTGTCGACGTCGTTGCCACGAAGGTAGACCTGCGCTTCGAGTTCGAGCTCCGGTCCGATCATCCGGCCGAGCCGCAGCCGCGGGAAGAACAACTCGTTCCAGGTCTGATCCGGATGCGTAAAGACCTCGGCGCGGTCGATCTCCAGCAGTTCCACCGGCGTCACGCCGTTTCCGATCAGGTCGTTGTCCGCGACGCCAACCGCGAAGTCGATCCGCTCGCGCTCGCCACGATGCGAGAGCTTCACCAGCGCCTGCCGCAGCGAGCTGGGCGAGAAGTCGCGCCAACCGTCCTCCTCAAAGGAGCGACCGCCGACGAACCAACCGTACTCGTCATCGGGGCCGAATGCGCCGCCGGCACCGAACTCGCCCGCCCGGCGGCCGAAGGAACCGGCCTCGAGCGTCAGGTCGAGTCGCTCCGAATCGAAGCCGCTGTGCGTGTTCAGGGCGAGCGCACCGCCGAGGGTGTTCAGGCCGAACATCGGGTTCGCGCCAGGCAGGAGTTCCACCTGTTCCGCCGCGAACGTCGGCACCAGATCCCAGGCGACGACATCGCCGAAGACCTCGTTGACGCGCACCCCGTCCTCGTAGACCGAGAGGCCCTGGTTCGCGCCCAGGAGCGGCGACGCCCCGAAGCCCCGGTAGAGCACGTCGGACTGCAGCGCGCTCCCCTGCGCCGGCGCCAGGCTCACGCCGGGCAGTTCCGCCTCGAGCAGGACGCCGACGCCCGAAACCGCCGACAGGTCGAGGGCTTTCGGCGCCACCCGGTGGACGGTCCAGGGGACACGGTCGGGCGATTCGCCCGCGTGGTCGAGCGGAGCGAGGCCGATGACGTCGATCTGCTCGTCGAACTCACCTTGCGTGGCTGCCTGGTCGTCCTCGCCGGAAGCAGCTTCCTGCTCAGACGCCGGAGCAGCACCCAGCGGCCCGACCAGGGCCGGCAGCAGGAGGCAGGGCAGCAAGGGTCGCGCCACGCGCCTACTCTAATTGGAACTCGCACCTACAATCTCCGGCATGCACATCTCAAGCGCCTCGCGTCCCGCCCGTCTCACGTTCACCGTCGCCGCCGTGCTGGGTCTGCTCTGCTCGCCCCTGTCCGCCCAGCCGCCTCGCATCAACACCGACGAGCTGCCCCGGCTCGAAGCGTTCTCGCACGCGACCCGGGTCGGCGAGCTGATCTTCGTCGCCGGGACGCTCGGCACGGTCGGCCAGAGCTTCGACCTGGCGCCCGGCGGCATCGGCCCGCAGACGACGCAGACGCTCCGGAACATCGAGACGATCCTCGAAGAGGCCGGGTCGGACCTCGCCCACCTCGCGAAGTGCACCGTCTACCTGACCGACATGGCCAACTTCGAGCAGATGAACGCTGCCTGGGTCGCCGTGTTGGGGGACAGCCCTCCGGCCCGGGCGACGATCGAGTCGCCGACCCTGGCGTTGGGCGCCGCGGTGGAGATCGAGTGCATCGCCCAGCGCCGACGTCCAGAGGGGAGCTAGCGCCAGCGGCGGTGGCCCCAGAGGTACTGGTCCGGATCGCGGCGGATCGCTGCCTCGAGATGCGCGTTTAGCGTCCGGAGGATCGCTTCCACGTCGGCGTTCCGGTCGCCGCTCCGCGGCTGCTCGATCAGGGGCGACAAACTCAGCTCGAAGGTCATCGGCGCCGTCCGGCGGCAGATGGCGAAGGTGAGCGGGGCTCGGGCGACCAGGTGGAGCATCGCGGCGGTCGTGTGGGTCTTCGCCGGATGATCGAAGAACGGCACATCCGCACCCCGGTGCGCGTGCTGGTCGACCAGCAGAGCCAGGATCTCGCCGTCGCCCAGCAGCTTGAGGAAACGCCCCGAGTCGGGATCGTACTTCGGAATCATCCGGAAGCCGCGCCGCGGCCGGCGGCTCCGGGCCAGTCGCTCGACGCGCGGGTTGTTCATGGGGCGCGAGATGCCGGCGACCGGCTTGTAGCGCGACAACCACTGGCCGGCGAGTTCCCAGTTACCGAAGTGCCCCGACACGACGATTAGCCCCTGCGCCGGATCCTCGAGCACGGCTTGAACCTCGGCCGGTATCCGTGCCCGCAAGCGTTCCGGATCGTCCAGCACGCGGGATGACTTCATCGATTCGACCAGCACCATCCCCATGTGGCGTGCGGCCGCGCGTCCTATCGCACGCGCGTCGGCCTCGTCCTCGGCAACCCCGGCGCGCAGGACGTTGGAGATCGCAACGCGACGCCGCGGCCGATCGGCGGTCCACCACAAGGAGCCCAGCCATCCCGCCCAGCGCGAAGCCGCGGCCGGCGGCAGCAGATCGACGCTCAGGAGCGCCAGCCGGGCCGCCCAGTATTCGAGAAAGTGGAGCACCGGGGCTTTGGCCCGAGACTCAGGCTCCGTTCTGCTGCAGCAGCCCTACGATCTCGCCGACCGTCCGGGTCTTCACGACCTGCTTGGGCTCCAGGGCGACACCGAACTCCTCCTCCACGTCGTACAGCACGTCGAGGATGGTCAGCGAGTCGAAGCCGAGCGACTCGATCGTCGTCTCAGGAGCGACGGCGTCCCAGTCCCGCTCCTCCACCGCGCTGTCGCGCAGTACGTCCCGCAACCGCTCGAGGATTTCGGAGGCGCCGCTAGCATCCATGGGCGGAGGTTATCGCCGATCCGGAAGCGGGACTCGCCAGCCAGGTCTCACGAGCCTCCAGCCGCCGTCTGCACCGCCATGCCCTCGGTGGCGAGCCGGACGCCGCCGGTGATGACCGGTTGCTCCACTTCGAGCGTTCCGGTGACGTACACGACGTTGTCGGCACGCTGCAGGACCTGCACCGGCACGATGGTCACCTTGCCGTCCCGTACCGCCCAGACCTCGTCACCGGTTCTGAGCGCCGAGTCCGGCACCTTGAAGTACTGCTTCGGGGCGAGGCCCTGAAGCTCCACGTCCACGAACTTGCCGACCAGCAGAGGCGGAGCCGTGCCTGAGCCGAGTCCGGCGTCGACCGGCGACCCGCTCGAGAAGGGCTCCGGAACACGGACGATCACGTCGATCGTCCGTGTCTGTTCGTCCAGGGTGACGGCGCCCCGATCCAGGTAGCCGTCCCAGGCGTAGTTCCCGTCGCCGTACTCGGCGATGACCCGCGCCGTGATCCGGGTGTCCGCCTCGCCGGCCCGGAGATCCCAGAGGCCGGGTAGCAGGGCTGCGGCGTCGTCGGAGAGCGGGACCACGACCTCGACCGAGCCGGACGCGTAGAGCCGCCCCACGCTCTGGCCGGCGGCCACGTACTGTCCGACATCCACCGACTCGGAGCGCACGATGCCGTCGAACGGAGCGCGGATCTCGGTCCTTGCCAGGTTCAGCGCCGCTTCCCTGAGGACGGCGCCGTCCCGCTCCAGCGCCCTCCGGGCAGCCTGAAGTTGAGGCTCCCACAGGGCCAGGGGACTCGGAGCGTCGGAGTTCGCTTCGCTGCCCTGGCGCTCCCTGAACCGCTCGTACTGGGAGCGCGCCACGGTCGCCTCCTCCTCCACCTTCAACACCTCGACCCGCTGCAACGCGACGTTGGCTCGCGCCTGCTGCACCCTGTTGCGATAGTCCGTGTCCTCGATGCGGAACAGCGGTTGTCCCTCGCGGACGCGTCCGCTGCTTTGGAAGGCCGGGTCGACCCACACGACCTTGCCGCTGACCTCCGCGGTGACGTCGATCTCCGCCCGCGGTTGAACCGTACCGGCGGCGTGGACCGGGATGGCGCCTTCGCCGGCCGCCACCGGAGCCGTCAGCGCGAAGGGGACCAGGGAAGGAGGTGGCCTGGAGGCCGGCTCGGGCCTCAGCACGACCATGGAGGCGGCGACGGCGAGGGCTCCGATCAGGATCACGCCTCCGATGGCCCAGCCGGTTCGTTGACTCATCTGCGGGGATCCTGCCTTACTCCGCAGCCGCCTTGCACGGCGTGACCGCAGATGAGACGGATGTTATCCACTTGGAGGCGCGCGAAGCTCGTCGGTTCGAGCGCGAACAGGCTCCGGACCCGGCCGAGGTCGACGGGGCGTCCGCCGGGCCGGGCGGGGCTCTGGACGATGTCGGCGATCTGGACAGTGACGGTCGTCCACTCGTCCTTGGTGAGCGCTGCGAACGGCAGGTCGACGGTACCGGCGTCGAGGGAACCGCTGTCGAGCTGGACCTTCAGGCTGCCCGCCGCATCGGTGCCGTCGGCGAACACGTACAGGTCGAACTGCAGCTCGCCCGCGAAGTCCCCGGACTCGGAGGCGCCGCCCATGCCGAAGAGCGTCAGCCGTTCGTCGTCGGCCGGGCGGACCGAAAAGCTGCCGCCGCCGGATGTGGCGAGGTCGATCACGTTCCCGCGGTCGGCGCGTGCGACTTCCGCGATGGCAAGCGCTCCGTCCGCGTCATGGACGGCGAGGTCGAGCGGCACGGCGTCCTCCTCGCCCTGAAAGCGGAGCGGTCCCGCGGCGTCCGCGTAAAGGTCGTAGACCGCCTTGTAGACGTCAGCCGGCGCCGGCGGCGTGACCGCGGCGGACGTTGGGTCCAGGAGATCGGCGCATCCGACGCCGGTCGAGACGTTCACGCTGCATTGGTACACGCGCACGTAGTCGACCTTGAGTTCGCCCGGCAGCGCGCCGGCCACTGGCTCGCCGGGTAGATTGCCGCCGACGGCAAGGTTCAGCAACAGGTGGAACGGGCGGTCGAACGGTGCCGAAACGCCGCCGGAGACGCGGGCGTTCGTCCCGGTGTCCCTGTAGTAGTTCCAGTATCTGTCTCGCCGGACCGTGTAGAAGTGCGCGCCGTCCACGAACCAGCGGATCTCCTGCTCGTCCCACTCGACGGCGTAGACGTGGAAGTCGTCCGCGGGATCGACGCCCGAGTACCTTGCGTAGTCGAAGGTGTTGAGCGGCCAGGCCATCCCGTATTGCAACGCGGCCTGGGCGAAGGGGCTCGGATCGCGGGAGAACACCTCCAGGATGTCGATCTCGCCGCCAGCGGCCCAGCCGCCGTAGGCGGAGTCGGTGGGCAGCATCCAGAAGGCGGACCAGAGGCCCTGACCGCCGGGGGCCTGGATGCGCGCCTCGAAGCGGCCATAGGTCTTGTCCAGCTTGCCGGCGGTGTTGATGCGGCCGGAGGTGTACGCATGACCATCTCCGGCGTCCTCCTCGCGGGCCGTGATGACCAGGACGCCGTCCGACACGGAGATGTTTGCGGCCTGGTAGCTCTGCAGCTCGTTGTTGCCCCAGCCGGGAATGCCTTCGGCGGTGCCGTCGCCCGTCTGGATGTTCCACTTGGCAGCATCCAGGGCCGCGCCGTCGAACTCGTCGGACCAGACGAGTTCCCAGCCCTCGCGATCCTCGCCGGACCGGGCGTCGCCGCAGCCGACGAGAGGCAGCGTGGCCAGTAGCACGTACTCGATCGCCAGGTACCGCACAGACTGCTCTGCGTCACTCCGGCTGCGCGCTTGCCGTTCGCACCTCCATGCCGTCCGTCCCAACCTGGATCCCGGCGACGACGACCTGCTCGCCGGCCTCCAGATCTCCGGTCACGTAGACGTTGTCGTCGAGTCTCTGGAGGATCTCGACCGGCACGATCCGCAGCTTGTCGTTCCGCACGGCCCAGACTTCGTTGCCGGGCCGGAGCGCCGGCCGCCTGATCCTGAAGTAGGCGTCCGGTGCGATCCCCTCGAGTTTCACGTCGACGAACTTGCCGACCAGCAGCGGTGGTCCGGCGTCGTCGGAGTCCGCGTCGCCGCTGCCGTAGGGCTCCGGAACCCGCACGATCACGTCGAGGGTACGGGTCTGCTCGTCCAGCGCGCCTTCGACCCGGTCCACGTATCCGTCCCAGTCGTAGCGCCGGCCGCCGTAGTCCGCGACTACCCGGGCCACCACCTCCCGATTCCCGTCGCCGGCCCGCAGATCCCACAGGCCGGGAATGAGCGCCGCTTCCCGGTCGGAGAGAGGGACGACGACTTCGACGGCGTCGGACGCATAGAGCCGCGCCACTCCCCGGCCCGCCGCGACGAATTGCCCCACGTCGACCGACTCGGTCCGCACGACGCCGGAGAAGGGCGCCTTGACCGCCGTTCGCCCGAGGTTCAGCGCGGTTTCGGCAAGGACGGCGGCGTCCCGGGCCAGCGCGGCTTCGGCGGCCTCGAGCTGAGGCTGCCAGAGCGCGAGCGGACTCGCTTCGGAAGCCTCTCCGCTTTCCGCCTGGCGTTCCTTGAACTGCTCGTACTGTTTGCGCGCGACCTGCGCTTCTTCCTCTACCTTGAGGACCTCGACCCTCTGAAGCTTGACGTTGGCTCGCGCCTTCTCCACTTCGCGCCGGTAGTCGACATCGTCGATGCGGAAGAGCACCTGCCCCTGGCGCACCCGCCCGCCGCTCTGGAACGCCGGGTCGACCCAGACCACCTTGCCGCTCACCTCGGCGGTGATGTCGATCTCCGCTCGGGGCCGCACCGTGCCGGCCCCGAACACGGGGATCGCGCCTTCGCCGGCCTGCGCCGGGGCGGTGGTCGCGAAGGGAACCTGGGAGGGTGGAGGTATGCGTTCCGGTTCGGGCCGCTGGGAGACCATGAACACGGCAAGACCCGTGGCCCCGACCAGGATCGCGCCGCCAACGAGAAAGCCGGTTAGTCGACTCATTTGCCGGTCCTACTCCGTTTGTGGCGCCGGCTGTGGCGACGCCTGGGCCGGCGGCGCTTCGCCTGCCGAAGCCTCGGGCGTCCAGGCGCCTCCCAGGGCGCGGTGAACGGTCAGCCGGGAGAGCGCGAGATCGCGCTCAGCGCCGGCCAGGGCGGACTCGACGTTCAGGCGGGTCAGCAGCGCGTCGAGGAAGTCGGCGTAGCCCCCGATGCCCGCCTCGTATCTCTGAGAGCGGAGTCTCTCCGTCGCCCGGGCTTCTTCCAGCCGGGAGGCAAGCAGGGCGTGACGCCGGCCCTCGTTCCCGTGCACGGCCAGCGCCGTTTCGACCTCGTTGACGGCGGTGACGACCGTGCGGCCGTAGGTCGCCGCTAGCTCGCCGAACCGGGCCTCGGCCAGCGCCACGTTGCTGCGCAGCCGGCCGCCCTGAAAGACCGGCGCGAGCAGGTTGGATGCCAGGTTGGTGAACCACTGGTCCACCTTGAACAGGCTGTCGACCTTGGAACTCTGGAGCCCGATCGAGCCCGAGAACGAGAGGGTCGGAAGAAGCTCGGCGCGCCGGGCGTCAACCTGGAAGCGGGCGGCTTCGAGCCGGTGTCTCGCCGCTCTGACGTCCGGCCGCTGCATGAGCAGGTCGGCCGGGATCCCCGGCGGAACGGGATCGGCCGCAGTCTCGGGCGCCAACGGTTCGGGCAGCAGTTCGGCCAGATCGTTCCGGTAGCCGCCGAGGAGGACGGCGAGCCGTCCCTCCGCGTTCGCCAGTCCGTTTTCGAGTTGGGGCTGGATGGCCTGGGTGTTCCGCAGGTCCTGGCGGATCCGATAGAGGACGGAGGAGTCGGCCAGACCGCGGTCGTAGCGGGTGGAGGCGACATCTTCGCGCTCCAGGAGGACATCGACCATCCGTCGGCTGATCGCGATTCGCCGGCGAAAGTCGACGACCTCGAAGTAGGCGCCGATCGTCTCCGCAAGGATCCCGATCCTCGCGGTCTGGTAGTCGGACTCCGAGGCGAGATACTCGGCGCCGGCGGCGAGCGCGGAGCTGCTGGCCCTTCCCCAGAAGTCCATCTCGTAGGAGAAGTCGGCGCTGAGGGACCAGGTCGTGATCGCGAGCCGCTCCGGCAGGGTGAAGCCAGGGGCGAGCCGTTCCAACCCGAGTTCCTGAATCTGGGCACCGAAGCCCGTGTTAGTGGGGTTCGTCAGGTCGTTGATCCCCGCGCCGGCCGCAACGACCGGCCGGATCGCGGCCCTGGCGATCCGGGCTCGTTCCCTGGCCTGCTCCACGCGGGCGACGGCTGCGGCCATGTCCAGATTCGAATCGAGAACGGAGTCGACGATGCGGTCGAGCGCCGGATCGGCAAAGGCCTTCCACCACTGGAGCGGCACATGGGCGCCGACGGTGACGGCTGCAGGGGTTTCCTCGAAGTCCGCCGGCATTTCCCGCGCCGGATCGGGCAGTTCCGGCGGCGGCGCCAGGGAGCAACCGAGGTACAGGAGTGCAGCGGAAACTAGCGAGAGCGGGGCAATCGCATTGGAGTTCATGAGGCGCTCGGGCGTGGCTCCGCTGGCAGGAACAGGCGGCACGATACCACGCAGCGCCGGTACACTCGTGCGCTCGCTGATGGCAGACCTCGAAGATCTTCTGGTCAAGACGAGCAGAACGTTCGCGCTTTCGATTCCCCAACTGGAGGGTGCGACGCGGGACCAGGTGACCCTGGGCTACCTGTTGCTCCGGATCGCCGACACGCTCGAGGACGCGGCGGTCTGGAGCCGGGAGCAACGGGTCGAGGCGCTGTTCCGGTTCGCGGACTTGCTGAACGACACGGACGAGACGGCAAGCGGCGAGACGGAAGAACTGGTCGCGTCCTGGCTCGCCGAACCGCCTTCGCCTCACGAAGGCTACCTTGAGCTGCTCGAGGCGACGGACGACGTGCTTTCGGCGTATCGCGCCCTCGATCCACCTGCCCGGTCGGTGGTCGGTCATCACGTGCGCCGCACCTGCGTGGGCATGGCGCACATCGTGAGGCGCGCCGACCGGGACGGCGAACTCCGCCTCAAGGGAATCCCCGAACTGCGGGACTACTGTTACGTCGTTGCCGGCATTGTCGGCGAGATGCTGACCGAGCTGTTCCTGCTTGGCGCGCCGCTGGAAGAAGTGGCGGAAGCGCTACGGCGCCGCGCGGCGGCGTTCGGCGAGGCACTGCAACTCGTGAACATCCTCAAGGACGCGGCGACGGACGAGGATGAGGGCAGGTCGTTCATTCGGGACGGCCGCGACCGGACGCTCGCCTTCGAGCTGGCCCGCGCGGACCTCGTAGTGGCCGGAGAGTACGTGGCCCACCTGCAGCAAGCCGGCGCGCCGCGCGGCTACCTGGGGTTCACCGCGCTTCCTGTTCGCCTCGCCTGGGCCACGCTGGCCCGCGTGGAGGAGCAGGGCCCGGGGTCGAAGCTGACCCGTCCCGAAGTGGCCGCGCTCGTCGGCGCACTGCACGCGGACCTGGACGCCGGCCGACCAGCGGCCGGCGCCGCCGAGTAGGCCGCGCTACCAGTCGCGCGAATCCTCGTCGTGGAGCGTGGTGGGCAGCGCGTAGGAGTGCTCGATCTCGCCGAGATCCGAGGCGTCCAGCAGCGCGTTGAACCGCTTGATCGACCGGTTCGCGAATAGCCGGGGGAACAGTTTCAGGGCTACCTTCTCCGCCCTGTTCCTCAGGAACAGCAGGGGTACCTGCTTGACGAACCTCGACTTGGGGAATCTGAAGGAGTCCGCGAGGTCGTTGCCGATCAGTTCCCGCGATACCTGGTAGATGAACGCCGCCATCTCGCGGCGTTCCTTCGTCTCCCTGAATCCGAGCAGGATGGGCGCGCTGTTGATGATGCTGTTCGCCATGATGATCGCGTCGTCATCCGGCGGCGGCTCGCACGTCGCCGCGATCTGGAAGATGCGGCACGCCGAAGGGTGGTCATGGAACATGATCGCCTCGGGTATCCCCATGACGAGTCCCGTGTATCTCCACACATGGACGTAGGCATCCTGCTCCTCCGGGCTGAAGTCACCTCCCAGGCGTGCGACATGGTGCATCAGACGGCCTGAGAAGGCGGCCGCGCCCAGCAGCATGTGCGCCGCGCTGAGCGGCATCCCGTGCTCGGGCGTATCCCATTCGTCCGACTGCTTGAGCAGCATCCTCGCCTGGGCGTGCACAAGGCGGATACGCAGGCTCAGCTTCCAGGCGTCGTCGCCGGGCTCCTGGCCGCCCGGCATGAACTGCTCCGTTAGCTGCAGGGTGTTCTGCTTGAGCCGGCGGACGCCGTTCAGGATGATCCGGCTGCGGATGCGGAAGGACTTGCTGATCAGGGTGGAAAAGCCCTCGACGATGGCACCGCCCACGAGTCCTCCAAGGACCATGTCCGAGTTACGGAGGAAGGCCCTGGTGGCCGTCATGGCGATCTCGGGGTCGAACCACTCGGGGACGACGGCCGAGGACTCGATGAGTTCCCGGAGAGCCTCGGGCGTGTCCGTCGGCGGATCGTGGTAGCGGTCGACCGTCTGGGCGATCGTGCGGTGAACGTGGTGTGGTTCCACGATCGCCGCCAGTTGTTCGACGGCCCGGTCGGCCAGCGGATCGCCGAGGGTCGTGTAGCGGATGTAGCGCTCCGCCAGCTCCGGATCCAGTTGCCGGGCCGCGTTGTAGCCGTCGACGTAACAGGCGGGGACGTTCAACATGGGACGTGGCCACGATCCCCTCAGTTTCGCGGCCTGACGGTTCCTATGCTTGCACCGATGGAGCGGAAGCGCGACCCGGTGGAGATGGACCGCCGCGATCCGCTGGCGCGTTTTCGCGATCGGTTCGATCTTCCGGAAGGCCTGATCTACCTTGGCGGACACTCGCTGGGACCCCCTCCACGGACGTTGCGGGCCCGCGCCGAGGGGCTGATCGGCCGGGAGTGGGGAACGGATCTGGTCGCGGCCTGGAACCGGAGCGACTGGCTGGAGTTACCGGAACGAGTGGGTGCGCGGATCGCCCCGTTGGTCGGAGCCGGCGCGGATGAGGTGATCGCCGCCGACTCCGTCTCGCTCAACCTGTTCAAGTTGCTCGGGGCGCTGATGCTGAAGGCGCGGGGCCGCAGCGTCGTGCTTGCCGACGAGGGCAACTTCCCGACCGATCTCTACATGGCGCAGGGCCTCGCGCGTCTTCTTGAGGGGTCCGGGGCGACGCTTCGCCTGACGGCATCCGAGGACTTCGAGTCGGGCCTCGGATCCGACGTGGCCGTGGCGACCGTTTCTCACGTGGACTTTCGCACCGGACGGAAGCGCGACCTGCGCGCGCTGACCGCCGCGGCGCGCGGGAGCGGTGTGCCGCTGGTGTGCGACCTCAGCCACAGCGCGGGCGCCGTCGCTCTGCGGCTCAACGAGGATGAGGTTGAGTACGCGGTCGGCTGCGGCTACAAGTACCTGAACGGCGGTCCGGGTGCTCCGGGGTTCCTCTACGTGGCGCGCGAGCGGCAGGGTGCCCTCGACTCGCCGCTCACCGGCTGGATGGGGCACGCCAGTCCGTTCGATTTCGACACGCACTACCGACCCGCGCCGGGAATGCGGCGTTTCCTCACGGAACTCCTCCCATCCTGTCGCTGGCAGCCCTCGAGGACGGCTTGCGGACCTTCGAGGACATCGAGATGGCCGAGTTGCGAGGCAAGAGCGAGGCGCTGGGCGACCTCTTCCTCCGGCTGGCCGCCGAATGTCTCGCGGAGTTCGGCGTCATCCCGGCGAGTCCCGTCGACGCCGACGAACGAGGCGCCCAGGTTTCCCTGCGCCATCCGGAGGCTGACGCGCTGGTCCAGGCGCTCTACGCCCGGGGCGTGGTCGGCGACTTCCGGGGCCCGGATCTGATGCGGTTCGGCTTGGCGCCGCTGTACGTGCGCTACATGGATGTGTGGAATGCAGTCGAAGCGCTCCGCCTCATCCTGGTGAACGGGGAGCACCGTGACGATCGCTTCCGGGGACGTAGGCGGGTGCCCTGATCGTCCCAGGAGTGTCTCGGGTTTCAGCGGGGTGCGTCCGCCGATCTATGGTACGGTGTTGCAACTAGTACCCAACCGAACCCGACCCGAGGAGATCCGATCCATGAAGCAGGCGCTCGCTTTGCTGATGATCCTCGCGCTCGCCGCTCCGCTCGCGGCGGCGAACAACAACAACGACGCTCCGACAGCCACGCCGACCTACTACGGCGACGTGCAGTCGATCCTGGAGCAGGAGTGCCAGGTCTGTCACCGCCCGAACGGCGCGAACCTGGGCGGCATGGTGGCGCCGATGGCGTTCACCAGCTACCAGGAGACACGGCCCTGGGCGCGTTCGATCGCCCGCCAGGTCGAATCCGGTCTGATGCCGCCGTGGCATGCCGCCCCGCAGCACCACGGGGTGTTCGAGAACGAGCGCTCGCTGACCGAGGAGCAGAGGGCCACCCTGATCGCCTGGGCCAAGGGCGGGGCGCCGATGGGCAACGCGGCCGATTCGCCGCCTGCCAAGGTTTGGGAACGCAGCGACGGCTGGACGATCGGCGAGCCCGACCTGGTCATGGACATGGGCCAGGACTTCTTCGTCGAGGATGACGTCCGCGACCAGTACGTCAACTTCGAGACCGTGATCACGGAGGAGATGCTGCCCGAGCCGCGCTGGATCAAGGCGGTCGAGTTCCGTCCGGGCGGCCCGGTGGTGCACCACATCATCGCGCGTCCATTCGGCGGCATCGCCCCAGGCAACGACCCGACGGTTCACCACGATGGCTTCGGCACGCTGGTCAAGCCGGGCACCACGATCCGCTGGAACATGCACTACCACAAGGAGCCGGGGCAGGGCACCGGCACCTGGGACCGTTCCTCGGTGGCGCTCCGCTTCTATCCCAAGGACTACAAGCCGGATCACGTGATGCAGAGCAAGTCGATGGGCAAGTTCGACTTCGAGATCCCGCCCGGCGACGCGAACTACGTTGCCACGACGACGACGAAGTTCGAGCGCGACGCGCTGCTGCTCGGCTACACGCCGCACATGCACCTGCGCGGCAAGTCGGCCCACTACCTGGCGAAGTACCCGGACGGCACCGAAGAGGTTCTGCTTGACGTGCCCCGGTACGACTTCAACTGGCAGACCCACTACAAGTACCCGGCCGGCGGCAAGAAGATCCCGGCGGGGACCGAGATCGAGCTGACGATGTCGTGGGACAACTCGGCGGACAACCCGTCGAATCCCGATCCGACCGCGACCGTCGTCTACGGCGGCCCGACCACGGCCGAGATGATGTTCGGCTTCGTCTCCTACGCCGACGCCGAGCCCGGCTACAACCCCTCCAACACCGGCTTCCTGAGTCAGCAGCGGTTCAACCGCGAGCAGTTCAGGAAGACCATCAAGGAGCGTTTCGGAGTCGACTGGGACTCGCTCAGCGAAGAGGAGCAGGGCGAGATCTTCCGCCGGTACCGCAGGCAGCAGCGTCAGGGAGCGGATAGCGACGCCGGCGAAGGCACGGTCAGCGGCGGCGAGTAGCTCGCGTCGCAGTCGCTTCGTGAAATCGACAACCCCGCCCCGGCCTCGGCCGCGGCGGGGTTCGTCGTTAGCGGAGCCGGTCGAGGAGGCCGGTGGCGCGGGAGGTCGTCCGCATGACGGCCGCGCGGACGGCCTCTTCTCCGGCCAGCACCGTCACGGTGTTCCGCGCTCTGGTTACCGCCGTATAGAAGAGCTCCCTCGTGTTGACGCGCGACGCGGCGTCTCCCGGAATGAACACGAGCTCGTCGTACTCCGAGCCCTGGGCGCGGTGGACCGTCAACGCGAAGAAGCTCTCGTGCTGCGGCAGGCGTGCCGGTGAGACCAGGTAGCGCTCGCCGTCGTGGTCCAGGTCCGGGAACCAGACGCGGGGATGTCCCGAGTCGCCGGCAACCACGACGCCGGTGTCGCCGTTCGAGAGGTTGGTCTGCCGATCATTGCGGCTGACGATGATCGGTCGTCCGACGTAGAACTCGTCGTGCTCGGTCCGGCGCCCCGCTTCGGCCAGGCGGCGCTCGACTAGGCGGTTGAAGCGGTCGGTGCCGAAGGGGCCTCGCCGGTGGCTGCACAGGACCCGCTCGGCCGGGAACGGATCGGTGCTCATGGGGTTCTTCGCGAGCGTCGCCATGTGGTCGGCCCACTTCCCTGCGCTCCTTCGGGCAAACTCGTCGAAGGCGGCCTCGTCCTCCAGTGGATCGAGTCGGATCCTGGCGTCGCCGCCGCCCCGGAGGACGGTGAGCGCGCCGTCGGCGTCGCCCCCGACCACGGCCCGGGCGAGCCGGCCGATGCCGGAGCGCTTGTCGAAGCGGTAGTTCTTCGTCAGGGTGGTCACGCAGCGCTCCAGTGAGCCCCGGTCGCCCGCCTTGCACAGATCGCTGAAGACGGAACCCGGTTCCACCGAAGCCAACTGGTCCGCATCGCCGAGGAGGATCAGACGGCAATGTCCCGGCAGCGCGGCCGCCAGGCGGACCATCAACTGCAGGTCGGCCATCGAGCACTCGTCGACGACCAGGCCGTCGAGGCGGTCCATCCGGCTGGTCCGGCTCGCCAGCAGGCGGTGAATGGTCCACGCCTCGGCCGGGAACTCGCGGAGCCCGGGTATCCGGTCCAGGAGGCGCCGGCTCAGCTTCCCGCGGACCGATTCCTGGATGCGCGATGCGGCCTTGCCGGTCGGCGCCGCGAGACCGATCCGGCGTGGGTGGGCCAGGCCGGCGTCGACCAGCGCGGCGATCAGCTTGGCCGCGAGCGTCGTCTTGCCGGTGCCGGGGCCGCCGGTGACGATGCACAGGCGCCGCTCCAGGGCGATGCGAAGGGCGGCGACCGCTTCGGGGGTTCGGTCCTCCCCGTGGTCGAAGACCCGGGCGATCGTGGATTCGGCCGGAGTAGGGTGATCCCGGTTCACCGCCAGGGCGAGCAGGTGCGCCGCCAGCTCGCGTTCGGCGTGGAACAGGCGGTGCAGGTAGAGGCGGTCACGGTCCAGGATGAGCGGTCGGTCGTTCGCCGCGTCGCCATCGGCGGCCACGACGGGGCTTTGGGTCAGTGCTTCGAGGAGGGCGGCCCTTCCGGGTAGTGCGACCCTCTGCAGTTCGGGCCCCAGCGTGTTCCCGGTGCGGCCCGAATCGGGTCGTTCCACGAGGGCGGGGACGGGTTTGCCGGCGTTTCCGAGAGCGAGGCAGGCGTGGCCGTTCCGGTGAAGCGCGCTCGTCGTCGCGGCTACCAGCGCCACGTCCTCGCCGGCGCCGAGGTCCATCGTCAACCGGGCGAAGTAGCGGTCGATGTCGGCGAGAACGCCCGCTTCGGTCAGCGCATCGATCCGGGCGTGGCTGGTCATGGCGCTTCGCCGAAGCAGGAGTCGATCGTTTCGATGCAGGCGCGGGACGGACGGTCGTGGAAGACGCCGCTGCCGGGTGCGTTCGGCCTCATGCCGCGCAGGAACAGGTAGAAGGCGCCGCCGACGTGGCGGTCGTAGTCGTAGTCGGGGAGTCGCAGCGCCAGCAGGCGGTGCAGGGCGGTCAGGTACAGCAGGTACTGGAGGTGGTAGCCGTGGAGGCGCATCGACTGCGCGATCGCCGCCTCCGAGTACGAGGCGAGGTCCGGACCGAGCCAGTTCGACTTGTAGTCGATGACGTACCAGCGGCCGTCGTGCCGGGCCACCAGATCGATGAAGCCGTGCAGGAAGCCCTCGATCTCGTCATCGCCCGCGGCAAGCCGGTGCTCGTAGCCGTGCTCTTCGAGGCAGTGCGCGAGTGCCGCGCGCTGGAGCTTGCGGAGCGGCAGGTGGAACTCCAGCTCGGCGATCGGCTGCTTGAGGTCGGAGAGCCGGAAGACGGCGCCGGCCTCGCCGGGGGGCACAAGGGGCGTTTCGAGGCCGTTCTCGACCAGGGTCCGAACGACCGGCAGCCACTTGTCCTGGAATCCGTAGCGGATGAGCGCCGTCTCGCACGTCCGCTCCAGGCTCCCGGCGTCCGCGTCGTCCAGATGCCGTTCGAAGATGTGGTGCAGGCACCGGCCGGAACGGCCTCCGGCGGGGAAGGTGAAGACGGTCGGCCCCTCTTCTTCCGGCTCGGACACGCGGGCGGACGCCGTCTCCTCGACGGCCGCCTCCTCCTCTTCCTCGGGGAGATCGACGTCGTCGCGGTCTCGCGCGAAGACGCCGCCGCCGGCCGAGAGGGCGGAGTAGCTGGTCCGCTGCCGGATCCGTTCGAGCGGGCGCTCCAGTTTGCGGGCCTTCATGGATTCTGCTGGTTCGTCTCCGGTCGCGGGCTCGGCCTCGTCGTCCGGCGCCTCGTCGATCATCCGCACCGAGACGGCACCGGCTACCCGGTTCGCGAAGGCCTCGACCTCCGCGTGCCACTCGCCCGCGGCGAGCCCCCTCACCCGGGCGGCGTTGTCCTTCAGATCCTGGGCGGCGCTGGCGTCGTCGCCGCCTTCGCGGCCGTGGAGGAGCCAGGCCAGCGGCGCGTGTTCGGCCCCACCGTCGGGTGACCAGGTCACCACGCAGCGGTGCTCGGCCCGGGTCAGCGCCACGTAGAGCAGTCGCAGCTCGTCGGCGTGCTCTTCGATGTGTTCGCGGTCGTAGGCGTCGTCCGACGGGTCGAGATCGAGCACCGGCGTCTGGCGCTCGGCGTCGTAGTACTCGGCCGTCGGCTGCCGCCGCCCGCCTGTCGCCTGCGCGCGGCCGTCCCAGGCGAACGGGTAGAAGACGACCGGGAACTCGAGGCCCTTGGCCCGGTGGGCGGTGACGATCTTGACCAGGTTCTCGTCGCTTTCGAGGCGAAGCTGGGCGGTCTCGTCGGCGTTCTGCGCGTCCCCCCTGGCCTGCCTGAACCAGTCGAGGAGACCCTGGCGCGAAGGCCGCCGCCGGACCTCCGCTTCGTGGAGCAGGTCGGTGAGGTGCAGATAGTTCGTCAACCGCCGCGGACCGTTCGGATAGGCAAGCAGGTTCGCCGAGCAGTCGGTGCGGTCGCCGGCGAACAGGATTCGCCGCATCATCGTGGCGATGCCGTGCTCCTGCCAGTTTTGGGCCCACTCGCGCGCCAGACTCCGCCACTCGCTCCATGCGTCATCGTCGTCGCGCAGCGCGGCGAGCGACTGCATGTCGAGGCCGAACAGGTCGGCGGCCAGCGCCCCGCGGAGCAGTTGCGTCGCGTTGTATTCCGATTCGTCCAGGCAGAGGGCGTGGAGGAGGCGATGGAGGCTGCCCGCCTCCTCGGATTGGAAGATGTTGTCCGTGCCCATCTCGACGCTGTCGATCCCGAGCCGGCGCAGCGCGGCCGCGACCTCCTTGCCCTGGTCGCCCTTGCGGACGAGCACGGCGATGTCGCGGGCGGCCAGGGGCTTGGGCCGTTCGCCGCCCTCCAGTGTCGCCCGGCCATGCTTCCCCAGGGCGATCAGCCGCGCGATGTCGCGGGCGGCGAGTTCCGCGGCGAGGGTCGTCAGCGCCGGCTTGGTTCGGCCTCGGCCTCCCGTCCCGGGGATCAGGACGAGCTGGAACGGGGTCCCGTCGTCCTCCTCGTCCTGGACGACGAGTTCCACGCGCTCCCGGTCGGGCGGCGCCGCCGCCGAGAACGAGAAGTCGGAGAGGACGAACGGCTGCGGCCGCGCGAAGAGCCCGTTGATGGCGCGGATGAGCTCGGGCGTCGAGCGGTAGTTGTGTTCCAGGTTCAGCGGTTCGCCTGACGCGCCGAGGCGTTTCCGGGCCTCCAGGTAGGCGAAGACGTCCGCGCCTCGGAAGCGGTAGATCGACTGCTTCGGGTCGCCGACGACGAAGAGCCGGCCGCCGGCGCCGCTTGGGTAGATCGTCTCGAAGATCCGTGCCTGCAGGCGGTCCGTGTCCTGGAACTCGTCGATCAGGGCGACGGGGTACCGGGACCGGATTCGACCGGCGAGTTCCGTTCCCCGGGGTCCGACGAGCGCGCGGTGCAGTTCGACGAGCAGGGCGTCGAAGCTCAGGCTGCGGTCGACCTGGGTGGTGTGCTCCAGGGACCGGCCGGCGTCCTCCAGGAGGCTGCGGCGCTGGCTTGCGAGCCAGAGGTCACCGTACTCCTTTCCCGCCTCGCCGACGCGGTCGAAGCAGTCGAAGAGAGGGTCGGACGGCGGCGGTGGCTTTCCCCGCTTGAGCAGACCGTCTCTGAGCGCCGTGGCGCCGAAGGCGCCGGCGCAGTCCGGGGCGAGTTCCTCCGGGACGCCGGCATCGAACGCCTCCCTGACCGTCCTTGCGCGTACGCGTACGGGCGTCTTCTTCCGCGCGGTCCATCGAGACGGATCGGCAATCTCCAGAAACGCCTGCCGCTGCGCGGGGTCGGACCATGCGTGTTGGGCGGCGCGGACCGCTTCCAGCCACGCACTCCGCCTGGACTCCAGGGCGTCAGGCAACTCCTCCGGCGAGCAGACACCCCGAATGTCCTGGGCCTTGGCGTGATGGCCGTCGACCCAGGTCGTCGTGTCCTCGTTCTGGACGAACTTCTTCGACTTCGCGTACTCGAGCAACGGGATGGGTGCGTCGACCATCCGGCGGCGCCAGAAGTCGCGCGTGGCGTCCCCGACGGCCAGAGCGTCGTCTCCGCTGACGTCGAACGAGAAGGGGGTGCCAGCATGCAGCGCGAACTCGGCGAGGGTCCGCTGGCAGAAGCCGTGGATCGTCGTGATGTTGGCCCGGTCGAGGTCTCGAACGGCACGGGTGAGGTGTTCCAGCGCGTCCGCGTCGCGGATCCCGCACTGCGACCAGTGCCGTCGCAGTTTGCCGGCCTGGGAGGCGGCGTCCACCTCGGCGCCCGAGACCGCTCGTCGAGCCGCCTGGAGGAGCCGCCGCACGCGCGTTCGCAGTTCGCCGGCGGCGGAGATCGTGAAGGTCACGATCAGGAGCCGGTCGATACGGGTGCCCTCCTCGACGATCAGGCGGGCGACCAGGGTGGTCAGCGCATACGTCTTCCCGGTACCGGCGCTTGCCTGGATCAGAAGGTCGGCGTCGAGCGGCCGGCTGAAGGCGTCGCCGCGCCCGGTCTGCGCGGTCACGCGGTGGCCTCCCGCAACGGACGGAGCAACTGCTCGGCGAGGCGCTCGAACTCGTCGTCCGCCGGGTCGTCGCCGAAGATCAGGCGATGCCGGGCGTCGTTGCCTTCGCTCCACGGCCACTCCGACCATGCATGCTCGACATTGGCGTTCCAGGCCCGCCTCTTCGTCCACGCCCACGACGTTTCGGCGAAGAACGGCAACGGCCTGTGGTGGCTATCGCGCAAGACCTCGACCCACTCGCCCAGCAGCGACCTGGCGCTAACGGGCTCGGGTCCGTTGAGCCGGACGCGTTCGACCTGGTCCTTGTTGCCGCCGACGAGATGAGCCGTCGCCCGCTCCTGACGGCTGGCAATGAGCGCCAGGAGCCGCAGCCAGACCCCGATGCGGTCCTTTGGGCGAAGGCGCCCGATGCGCCAGAAGAGCAGCTCGTTCGATCCCTCGTCGAACTGTTCCACCGCTCCGACCAGACGGACGTTCCCGAACCCGATCTCGACCCGGTGGAGCGGCGCTTCCTGGTGCCGCTGGAAGGACTGGAGTTCCTTCAT
Source organism: Acidobacteriota bacterium (assembly GCA_026707545.1). Classification (NCBI taxonomy): domain Bacteria; kingdom Pseudomonadati; phylum Acidobacteriota; species Acidobacteriota bacterium. The sequence continues at coordinate 420,654 of JAPOWR010000002.1, forward strand.
CAGCTCGGCGAGCTGGGCGGCGGACTGCCGGTGCTGGACGAAGCCGAGGTTCCGGGGCGGCAGCAGGCCGCGGGCCGCGGCCAGCTTGATCCTCAGGTCGTCGCTCTGCTCGCCGATTCGTGCCAGATCGCTCTTCAGTTGCCACGCCTCCAGGTTGTTCAGGTCGAGCGGCTCGTCGGACGCCACGTCCTCTTCGCGAACGTCGAGGATCATGTCCAGCCGTTGCCGGAGAAAGTCGTACGAGGGGCTGGCGGCGAAGCGGACGAGATCCTCCAGTTCGAGTTCCACCGGCTCGTCCCGAAGTTCCGCGGGGAGTTCTCCGGCGAAGCGGTCGGGCCCGCCGCCGCGTGTGCGAAGCGCCTCGGCCGCCTTCAGCATCGACTCCGAGTAGCTGAACAGCGCGGTCTCCTGTTGTTCGAAGTACTTGGGGCTGAACGGTTGCAACGGATGCTTCACGGCCCAGCCATCGCCGTCGCGCTGGAGGTGCGGGAAGGACTGTTCCAGGTGCTCCTCCAGTTCGCTCACGACGGAGGAAGGCGGGATCGGCCTGTCCTCCTGGAGGTCCCGGCCGGTGTAGGTCAGCACGAAGCACCCGCGGGCCGCGAGCAGGGCTTCGAGGAAGGCGAACCGGTCCTCGTTGCGGCGATCGCGGTCGCCGGGCCGCCGCTCTTCGCCCTCGAAGAGCTCGGCCTGGAAGTCGAACTGCGGGGGCGGCGGACGTCGCGGGAAGGCACCGTCGTTCATGCCGACGGCGCAGATCACCTTGGCGGGGAAGACCTGGCCGGACGCGAGCTCCGCGACCGCGACGCCGTCGGCCAGCCTCGGCGCCGAGCGGACGGCCTGTTCGGCCCTGTCGCTCAGCACGTCGCGCAGCACGGGGAACGGGATGGGTCCCGTGTTGCCGGCCTGTTCGCACTCGGCGGCGAACTCGTCGATCAACCGGGCCACGGTGTTCACCTCGCGTGCCGCTTCGATCCCGGCGCGGAAGTCGGTCACGAAGAACTCGTCGAGGACGTCGGTTCGCAGGCGGTCGGCCCACGCGGCGGCGTCCTGCTCGGCCCCGGTCCAGCCATTCAGCGCGACGGCGAGTTCGCAGTAGCGGTGGAAGCGGCCGAGCAGTTCGTAGTCGCTCGCGCCGGCGTGCTGGCCCCAGTGGTCGAGAGCGCTGGGCGCGATGCCTCCGACGAGCCTCCTGTCGCCCTCCTGCATCGCGTAGCCGAGCAGGAGCCGGTCCAGACCGCGGCGCCAGTTGTGGTTCGGGGAAGCCGGCACGCCGAGTTCGGTGCGGTGTTCGCCGTCTCTTCCCCAGCGGATCCTGGCCATGGCGAGGGCGCCCCGGATCGTCGCCAGGCCGGTGTCCGTGATGCCGAAGCGCGCGCGCACCGGTTCCGCGAGCAGCGGCGCCAGCATGGCGCTTGCGGTGTAGCGGGAGCCGGGCAGCTCCAGGAGGTCGAGAAAGGCGGTCAGGGCGGCGCCCTCCTTGAGCCGTCGTCGGCCGATGTTGAAGCCGATGCGGCCGGCCGAGCCGAACACCGCCTCGACCAAGGGCGCATACGTTTCGAGGTCGGGGGTCAGCACCAGCACGTCAGCCGGCTGGATGTCGGAGCAGGCGGCGAACAGGCCGAGCAGACGGTCGTGCAGCACCTCGACTTCGCGGGTCGGGGAGTGGCAGACGTGGATCTGGATCGAGTCGTCCCGTTCGTTCTGTTCGGGTTGCGCCGGCGCCGCCTTCGGATCGATGTCGAGAATGCCCTGCTGAACCGCGGCCAGGCAGGTCGCGCGGCCCGGCAGGTCGCTGGCGCGGGGGTGATCGACGACGGCGAACGCGTCCGGTTGGGCCCCGAGCAGGTCGCGGAGTTCGCGTGCCGAACGGCCCCAGGCATCGAGCAGTTCGTTGGATCGCTCGCCGTCCTCCGCGCCCGGCGGCCTTCTCCAGAAGTCGCGGCTCGGGCTGAGCAGGTAGAGGTGGATGTCCATCACCCGCGCGGCGAGGCGGAGCACCTCGACGTAGGTGGGCGACAGCGAGGCGGCGTGGAAGAAGCTGACGCGCTTTCTCGACCCAGCCGGCCGCGGCCGCCCCTCCAGCCGGCCTCGGTAGCGATCGATGGCGTCGACCCAGTGTTCGGCGCCTGGCGCGGCCGGCGCGAGTTCCCGCCACAGCCGGGCATGCCAGCCGTCTCCCTTGCCTTGCTGCCACTCCCGAATGGCCTCCGGCCGGTAGACGCGGCAACGGTCGTAGGCGACGGCGAGCTGGTCGGCGAGCTCGAACCGCTTGCGGTCGTCGCCGTCCTCGAGGTAGCGCGCGATCTCGTCGTGGGCCGTCCAGCCCGCGAGATGGTCGAAGATCCGCCAGCGGAGATGAGGCGGCCCGTACACCGACTCTCCGGTCAGCTCGGCGACCACTTCGCGCATCGCGGTCCAGGCGAACCGCGCCGGTTGCTCGACGCGCAGGTGCGCGGCCACGCCTAGGCGAGTAGCGAGTTGCAGCCGCAGCCACTGGCCGAGCAGGGCGTCCGGCACGACGATCCGTTCCGGCTCGAGTGGCTTGGCGGGACTCCGCCGCATCTCGTCGGCGAGCCACTCTGCCAGCGTCTCGAGGCGGTGCGAGGTGTGGACGCGGAACGCGGCGTCGGGCTCGTCCATGAGCAGGGAGAGTTGCTCACCCGTCGCGTTCCGCATCGCGTGATTGTAGGCCGCATCGCGGGCTGCTAGGGTGCCCTTTCGCAGCCCGGTTCTTCAACGTGACGAGGATCACCGAAGCAAGAGTCTGAGCACACATCGAACGCAGGCAGTTCAAGGGAAGGGAGTGAGACTCTCCCACCGCCCCGCGACTGTGATCCGGACGAAAGCCGGCGTTAACCACTGTCCCGCCTGGCGGGATGGGAAGGGCCGGCCAGTAGGACGAAGGTAAGCCAGGAGACCTGGCTGTCTGCCGAGGCACACAACGCTCCGCCGGCCTCAGGAAGGGCGGCGTCGAGCGGCAATCCCGAAGGGGGAGGAAGGCCCGAATGAACGACAAGAGAAGTCTCGATGTACGACGTCCCTGGGGCGGCGCGCGACGCCGCCCGCACCTGCCGTGGCTATACGCCGCGGCGGTCGTCCTGCTGGTGGCGCCGTTAGCCGGCCGCCAGGACGAAGAAGCCGAAGCCGAGCCACCGACCGTCGCGGAGGAGATCGTCGTCAGCGCCAACCGCTACGAGGTGCCAGCGTCGGAGGTCGGCAGCGCGGTCACCGTGATCGAGGCCGACGAGATCGAGCGGCGCAATCCAGTGGCCGTGCTCGATCTGCTGCGCACGGTTCCCGGCACGGAAGTGACTCACGCCGGCGGCCCAGGCAAGATCGCCACGGTCCGGATGCGCGGCGGCTCCGGGGCGCAGGCCCTGGTCCTCGTCGACGGCGTGCGTGTCAACTCGGTTACCGGCGGTACGGTCGACTTCGCGCACCTGCTGGCGGCCAACATCGAGCGCATCGAGGTGCTTCGCGGCCCGCAGGCGACATACGGTTCGGAGGCGATGACGGGGGTCGTCAGCATCACGACCGGCCGCGGCATGAAGGGATGGCGGCTGAGCGGGACCGGTGAGACCGGGACCCACGATCATCGTCGGTTCGAGCTGGGCCTCCTGGGCGCGACCGACCGTTGGGACGTCAGCGTTTCAGCGGTCGACCTGAGCACCGACGGCGTGTCCCACCGCGCGATCGAGGGCGGTGCGGTCGAAGACGATCCGTACGAGAACCAGACCTTGAGCACCCGCCTCGGCGCCGCTTTCGCGGGTGACGGCCGGATCGACCTGCGGGCTCGTTCCTACCGCGGCGACACCGCGGTGGACGGATTCGGCCTCGAGGATCTGAACGCGATGGCCGCCCAGGACGAGGACACGATCTCTCTGACGGTGGAGAAGGGCCTGGGTTCGTTCTGGCGACAGACCGTGCGCATCGGCCGGACCGATGCGACCCTGCTCGGGACCGACCCGGACACGATCTGGAACAACTACGAGATCCGTTCCGAGATCCGGCAAATCGACCTGCAGTCCGACATCGCGCTGGGCACGAACAACGTGCTGAATCTGGGTCTCGGGACGGAGAACCGGCGGGGGGCGAGCGTCGGCACGTTTGACGAGGAGGCCGACCTGGACTCGTGGTTCGTGCAGGACCAGTGGTCGATCACGGACGATGTTCACGTGACCGCCGCGCTGCGTGGCGACGAGCACTCGACGTTCGGGTCCGAGACGAGCCATCGGGTCACCGTTTCGGGAGGCTGGAGCGACGGCCGCGGCCGCCTCCACGGCAGCTACGGCACGGCGTTCCGGGCGCCCAACTTCAACGAGCTCTACTTTCCCTTCTCGGGCGATCCGAACCTGTTGCCCGAGACCACGGAGGGGGTCGACATCGGCGTGCAGCAGCGGCTGGGCGATTCGGGCGCGACGCTCGATCTGACCTGGTTCGACATCGACTTCGATCAACTGATCGAGTTCGACCTGACGAGCTTCACCTTCGGCAACGTTGCCCGGGCGAGTTCGAGCGGCGCGGAGTTCAGTCTGCGCTACCGCCCGAACGTTTCGACGAGCATCGAGCTTTCGCACACCTGGAACCGGACGGAAGACAAGGCCACGGGCAATCCGCTGGCCAGGCGGCCGAAGAACCGCACGACGGCAGTCGCGCAGTTACAGCCGACGGACCGCTTCACGGCGGCCGCCATGGTCGCCTTCGTTTCCGACCGGACCGATTCGGACGGGGCGGTCATGGACGACTACACCAAGGTCGACCTCCACCTGAGCTACAGCCTGTCGTGGCTCAGACCGTTCGTACGGATCGAGAACCTCCTGGATGAGGACTACTTCGAGGTCCCCGGGTTCGTCACGCCGGGCCGCACGATTGTCGTCGGCTTGCGACTACAGCGCCGGTAGAGGGGCGAAGATCGTCCAGGATCGCGTAGAGCGCAGGCACGAGCACCGCGACAACTCACCGTGACGCCCAGGACACCGCGGCCGACGGACCGTCGGGCGGCAGGTACTCCCATGTGTCCAGTGCGAACCGGCACTCTCGCTGGACGCGCTGAATCGTGGACGCATCGATGGCGTACCGGTTCTTTTGATAGCCGGCAATTCCACCCAGGTAGCTCTCGATCCCGACCCGCGCCGCCTCCCAGCCCGGCAGGTCCAGCGTTGCGTAGACGGCCTCGAGCTCCGACAGCGCATTCCGCTCGAGATCTTCGAAACGCAGCTCCGCAAGCTGTCCCTTCGGGATGGATGCACGGTCCTTCAGGTACTGCTGTAGCGTTTCCCGGAGAAGGAAGAGAGCAAGATCGTCCAGGGCTTTCTCGGTGATCGAATGAAGCTGGTGCATCGGTATGACCGAACGGAACATGTGCGCCAGGGATTCGTAGACCACGTACGGATTGCGAACGATGTGGATGAACCGCGCGTCCGGGAAGAGCCGCAACAGATGAGGTATCCGGCCGGTATTGGCCGGACTCTTGAGCACCAGCCGCCGGCCGCCGGCATCCAGTGTCGCCTTGCGCAACACCTCCATGTAGACGCGCTCCCATCGCTTCACGTCCCTGGCGGAAAGGCCTCGCATGAAGCAGTACCTGTTGAAGTACCACTCTGCTCTCTGGGGGAACGAGAGCGCATGGAGGGAAGAGTAAGGACTCGCATTGGCGACGGCCAGATCCTCCTCCACCGGCATGTCCATGGACACCTTCACGTTGTCCATCGGCCGGGTTGCTGGCGCGAGTCCGTCCATAAGGCGCTTCAGCCGGCCGCGACCCGTGAGGAAGAAGGTTGGCACGGCGGCGTGAAAGGTCGAGATCCAAGCGTACTGGGGATCCTGCGACATCAGATTGAGCAGATGGGTCGTGCCGCTGCGGGCAACGCCGAGTACGAAGACGGGCGGTTTGTCGATCTCCACGCGGGCGACCGCTCCGCCCCAGCGCAGTCGTTCCACGATCCGGAGAGGTGCAGCGAGCGTCGTCGGGATGAGGATCCGCGCCACCTTGCCCCAGTAGGCCGGCGGGGCGCCGCCGTTCTCCCAGAGGAGGCGCAGCCATGTGCCCGGAGGGGCCATCGTGCTCGAGTGCGGGAGGACCTTGTCTTTGCCGGACACTGGAGTCTCCTCCTCAGGCGGTGAGGGCGGTGTCTCTTTCTCTTCTGCGCCGCGCGACGAACCTGAAGGAATCGGCCGGCCTGGGCGACAGACCGTAGGAGACCTTCAGCCTGTAGCCCGGGGGCCTCATCTCCAGGTCGGCCTCATGGAAGATCGTCGCCAGGGTCAAGGCGACTTGAATCTGAGCGAGGCCCTTTCCCAGGCAACTGTGAGCTCCCGCGCTGAACGGAACGTACACGCCGGCTGCCCGATGCTCCGCCCGCTCCGGCGTGTACCGGTCGATGTCGAAACGCTGCGGATCGGGGAAGTGCTCCGGCAGATGGTGCGCTGCCCCGTAGGCGATCACGATGTCCGCGCCGGCCGGAATCGTGTGGCCGGCAAACACGAACGAGTTCGTTACACGACGCAGCACCGCGGGCGTGATCGAGTACACCCGCATGGTCTCCATCGCGAAGCGGTTCGTGACGTCAAGTCGTGACAGTGGAGGCGCGGCTGCGGTTCCGCTGTCGAACAGGGCGTCCGCTTCGGCCCTCATCGCGTTCAGGAACCGCGGGCGCTTCAGCGCCTCGTAGAGGGCGAAGACCACTGTGTACGCCGCCGTGTGAAGCGCCGCGATGAGGATGGACCCGACGACGCCCGGCAGGTCCTCTTCGGGGAGCAGCCGAGGGTCTCTTCGATGAAGATCGAGCAGATCGTCCACGACGTTCGATGGGCCGCCAGACGGTTTGCGTCGCTCGTGCACAGCCATGATCTCCTCGAAGAGCGCCCGATAGGACTTTCGAGCACGAGACACCTGCGGGAGCTTCAGCCACCACCTTGGACGTCGTCGCGCCACCTCCACGTCCAGGATCGTCCCTAGAAGGCGGTCCAGGTCGTCGGAGCCGTCGACCATGTCGAGGTTGGCCAGCAGTGCGCCGGCTTGGCGAGTGATCATGCGCTGAAGCGCGGAGCGGGCCGTAACGGGACCGCCCTGGAGCCAGCCGGCGATTTCCGTTCGGGTGATGCGCATGAAGTCCGGCATGCGCTCGTGGAGGCACTGGGGCGAAAGGCCCGGGGCCATCGTCTTGCGCATGCGGACGTGTGGAGGGCCCTCTTGGGCGATGATCGTCTTGGAGGCCCCCATCTCCCAACTGAAGCGCAGCCACTCGTTGCCGGTTCGCAAGTGGGCCTTGCCCTGGCGTTGGAGAAACTGAACGGCTTCCGGACCGGCGAGAACGAGGAGGCGCCGGTTCAGGGCACGCACGCGAAAGACGGGGCCCAGTTCCCTGTACTGCCGGGCGAAGAAGACGCTCAGGTCTCCGGTCATGCTGAGCGTGCTGCCGAGGAACGGGAGGCCCTTCACTTCGGGAATCTCGCTCGGCGGCCGGGCTGCCGGCGGCGTCGGGGCGGCGAGCTGGTTCTGGCGAATCGCCGGGAGCAGGAACCGGCCGATCAGGTCGAGCTTCCGGATCTGCTCGATCCGTTCCCGCAGCCGGATCCTCTCCTGCGGCGTGAGCAGGCGACGCAGTACGCCGCTGGCGTCGCTCAGGCAGATGAGCACGACATCGCGTGGATCGGGAATCTCGTCGCTGAACAGCACCCGCATGATTCGCAGGCGCACTTCCTCCATCTGGCGCCCGTCGCGGGTCGGATAGCGCCTGGAACGGGAGACGGCGGACGAAAAGAACATGCCGCCGGCATCGGTTTCCAGGATTCCGTTCTCGACCAGGCGGGAAAGCGCACGTTCACGGATCTCCTTGCCCCGCTCCGCGGTGCGCGCGATCCAGTAGTCCGCGTTGCGATCGCCCGGGCCGGTCGCTACATCCGCCAGGGTCGGATCGAGAAGCTCGTCCTCAAGAGGCGTCGAGTCCACCAGGACGAGTTTCTCGAGGTCCGTGTCGATCCGTCCCTCCAGCGCCAGATCCATCAACACGGCGCCGGCAACGACGATGTCCAGAAGATGCTCCGAGTAGGACTCCGGCAGATCACCGTGCTCTTCGTCGAGGATGAGCAGGAGAATCTCCTCGGCGAACCTGATGGTCATCCCCGACTCCCTGATCGAAACCGGCGATACGCAGCGAGCGCCGCGAGCGGAAAGTACTGGGCGTAGCCGTGGTATCGGAGATAGAAGACTCCCGGAAAACCGACACCCGTCCACCAACGGTCGTACCAGGAACCGTCCTCCCGCTGACGCTCCTGAAGGAAGGCGGCGGCACGGTCCAGCGCCGCGCGAGCCGCACCGGCTTCGCGCGGTTCCGGCCGCGCTTCGACGGTCGCGCTCAGGCCAAGCATCGCCCAGGCCGTCTGGGACGCGGTGCTGTCTCCGCACCCCCTGGCGGTCGGATCGTCGTAGGAACGGAGCGACTCGCCCCACCCGCCGTCTCCGTTCTGGACCCGGACGAGCCAACTCCGGCCACGCCTCAACGCCCGAGCCAGGGCGTCGGAGCGGTCGCGTGTCGCCGCGGAGGCGAGCTCACCCAGGGCCCGGAGCGAAAGCCCGGTCCCGTAGATGTGATTCGCCCCCCAGCGTCCGGGCCAGCTTCCGTCCTCATCCTGCTCCCGCAGCAGGTACTCGGCGGCCTGCCTGACTGGCGCCTCCCCCGGATCGAGCCCCGCGGCAAGCAGGGCGCGGATCCCCCGGGAAGTGATATCCGGCGTGCTGGGATCGATCATCGCGTTGTGATCGGCGAAGGGAATGAAGGTGAGGACTTCCTTGTCGCAGCGCCGGTCGAACGCAGCCCAGCCGCCGTCCGGGTTCTGCATGCCAAGAAGCCAGGACAGCCCCCGGGCCAGTGCCGCTTGCCGGCGCGCTTCCAGCGCCCCGGCACCCCGGACCCGGGCCAACGCCTGCAGCGCTTCCGCCGTGTCGTCGCAGTCGGGGTAGTAGTCGTTCCGGTACTCGAAGCACCAACCGCCGGGCGCCTTCTGGAGGCTCCCCTGGCGCCAATCGCCCGCAACCGAGACCTGCCGGTCCAGCAGCCACACCAGTGCTTCCTGAATCGGGACTTTCCCGTCGTCCACGCCAGCATCGAGCAACGCGTTCACCGTCAGCGTGGTATCCCAGACCGGCGAAAGGCACGGCTGGAGGCGGATCTCCCCGGCCTCCTCGATCTCGAACCGTTCGAGTTCCCGCAGTTGAGCTTGAACCAGGGGGTGGCTCACGTCGTATCCCAGGCACCTCAAAGCGATGACGGCGTTGACCATCGCCCCGAAGATCGCGCCCAGGCCGTCGCCGCCTTCGATGCGCTCCGTAAACCACCGTTCGGCCTTAGCCAAGGCACGCCGCCGCCACCAGGGAACAGGACCGACCCACTCGACCAGCTTGATCAGCGCGCTGAGCGCGGTGAACGTCTGCGCCCAGAGACGCTCGATCAGCGGCGGCCGCGCACGAGCCGGGATGAACTCCGTGTCGAGCTCATCCAGCGTGATGTCGAGCGGCACGCTCGGCCGGTGGGCCCAGATCACGGACAGCGGAACGACCATCGACCGCGTCCACGAAGACATGTCGTAGATGTTGAAGAAGAACCACTGCGGCAGGAGGATCATCTCCGGGGGTACCGCCGGGGCCCGCCGCCAGCGCCACAGCCCGAAGATCGACAAGTACAACTTCGTGTACGAGTTGCAGGCCGGCAGGCCTCCGGCGCCGCGGATCGCGCGGCGCGCCGCGGCCATGTGCGGCGAACGCGGGTCGTCGCCGACGAGCTTCAGGCACAGGTAGGCCTTGACGGACACGCTTGGATCGACTCGTCCGCCCGGGTGCGTCGTCCAGCCGCCGGTCGGCATCTGCTGGCTGCGCAGGCGCCGGCAGCAGGCGGTGATTCTCGGATCGTCGCCGCGGCCGAGGAAGTAGAGCAGCAGCACGTATTCCGATTCAAGGATCGTGTCGCCCTCGAGCTCAAAGCGCCAATGGCCGTCCTTCTTGCGACTGCTCAGGAGGTTGCGCACGGCGGCCTCGATCGTCTGGCTGAGGTTCCGGGCCGGCGCTGTTGTCGAACGCTCCCTGAGAACTCCTGCGGGGCCGATCACCAGACGCCTCGGCGAGGAGTCTCACTGCGATTCATGGGGCACATGACACTTTCTAGGTCACCGAATGAGGAGACTATCGAGAGATTGCGCGATTCTTTGGTGAGAAAGTGGTCCAACCGAGCGATCTTTTGGTGTCTTTCGCGGCGGTTCGCGAAAGCGGCCGCATGCCGGCCATACCGGTGACGCTTCTGGACGGCGGCTGGCGAGTCTGCGAACGGGCTATCGTCTGCATTCGATGGTCAAGGCGCTGAGAACGATCTACCGCCGCTTCCACGCGGGCCTGTTCGCCGCGTTGCGCAGACTGGGCTGGAACGTGGCGAGAACGGCCGACTTCTACTCGCCGTTGCCGGTGCTCTCGGAGGTTGCGGAGTCCCGGGAGTCGTGGGACCGGCCGAGCGAGTTGGTCGGAGTCGACTACGACCTGCACGCGATGAAAGCGCTGCTGTCGGCGTTGATCGACGTGCATGGCGGCGAGTTCGACGCGTTGCCGCCGCACGGTGAGATCAGGACACTGGGGTACGGCCCCGGTTTCCCGGTGATCGACGCGCTGACGACCTACCTCATGGTGCGAGACCTGCGGCCGGCGAAGTACGTCGAGATCGGTTCCGGCCTGTCGACCTACTACGCGTGGCTGGCCGCGGCGGCGAACGGGCGTGACGGCCGTGTCTGCGAGATGACCTGCGTCGATCCGTTCCCGACCGGGCGGCTGAACGAGCTGGAGGAGCCGGTCGTGAACGCCGTCGTCTCAAAGGTCGAGGCCACGGACCTCGGGCTCTTCGAGGCTCTGGATGCCGGCGACGTGCTGTTCATCGACTCGACTCATGTGCTGAAGCTCGGCGGTGACGTGGCGTTCCTCTTCCTCGAGGTGCTGCCGCGGCTGCGGCCCGGCGTCGTGGTCCATGTCCACGACATCCACTTCCCTTACAACACGCCTTACCCGGCCGAGCAGTACGTCTTCCGGGCCAAGTGGCCGCTCTACCGCACGGAGGCGATGGTTCTGCAGGCGTTTCTGAGCTTCAACCGGGAGTTCGAGGTGGTGCTCTCCGCGCCGATGATTCGTCACTTCGACGAGCCCTTTCTGGAACAGACGATTCCCGGCTACCGCCCGGTCGACTACGAGGACTACGACACTCACTTCGGCTCGATCTGGTTGCGCCGGCGGTTGCCGGCCGGCTAGCTCGGCAGAGACTGGGTACGCCGGCGTTCCCGCCGGCATCCGGCGCGAAGCGCCCGGTTCCGGACCCTCTGCCGCGCTAGCTGGTCGGCAGCGGCTCGACGACGAGGCCGGCCAGCGCCGGGCGTAGCCGCTCCAGCCGATCGTTGTCGACGTAGACGATGAGCCGGTACGGCGCGCAGGGCGGCTGCTGGTTGACGAACCAGGCGGAGTAGTCGCGGGCGAAGCGGCCGTCGGTGCCACGGTCGATCTTCTCCGGGGTCACCACCGAGCCCTCGTGGAGCACGAGGACCGCGGGGCGGACCTGATGGAGGTGGTCGTAGTCCGTCTTGCCCCAGTTTAGGTGGTACTCGCCGTGGCGTGCGTGGTGGGCGGAGGTCAGGCCGAGGGGATCGTGGATTGTCGTTTCGTCGAGGATCCAGCCGAAGAGCCCGACCGCTTCGGCGGCGGCGATGTCGTTGGGCGCGAGGTGGGGCTTCAGGCGGGTCGCCATGAACTGGTAGCAGCTCGTGATCGGATGGAACGCAAAGTGCGGGCCGGGCGTGGTCTGCCAGGGACTGCGGCTGAGCATGAAGACGGCGCTCATGGACAGCACGGCGAGCACCCAGGCTGAGCGCCGTCTGGCGGGGCCCGGCCTGTCCCAGTCGTCGAACGCACTCGAGAGGCAGAGGGCCAGCGGAGCCGCCAGCACCGGTGCGAACACGGTCAGCAGCCGGTAGTGGGGCATCCAGTCGCCGCCGTTCACGAACACGGCAGGCAACTCGGACACGACGACCAGCAAGCAGAACCACAGCGCCCGGTTCGCAGGCCTCAGGACCAGTGCGATTGCGGCGCCGATGATCAGGGGCGCGTGCGCGATCTCGAAGCGGACGGTGTAGGACAGGCCCGACACCAGATTCGCCAGCAGCGTCTCGGTTCCGGCCGAGACGGCGGACTTGGCGGCCACCGAGTTGGGCAGGAGGGCGCCGTAGTAGCTGAGCCGCCAGATCGTGACGGCCCCGACGACCGCGAGAGCCGCAACCGAGAGGGTGACTGCCCGGGTACACGCTTCCGTTCTGCCGGTGGATCCAGCCGTGCCCAGCAACTGATAGCCGGCAACGATCGGCAGGAGGACCAGGCTCTCCGGCCGGGTCATGAAGAGCAGCCCCAGAAGGACGCCGACCAGCCGCGTGTCCGCTTCCTCGATGGTCTTGCGCGCGACGAGGACAACCAGGAAGGCGAACAGGCCGCCCTCCAGACCGTTGCCGGCAACCAGCCAGAAACGGCCATGGACCGCCACCAGGGCTACCGCAGCCAGACAGGCTGCCGGTGAGGCGCCGAGGCCGCGACCCAGCAGGTATGCCTCGCGCAATGCCAGCAGGGCGAACGACACGCCGAGAACGAAGGCCGCCGGCTCGACCGGCAGACGCAGCGTTTCGACGAACGCCAGCAGCAGGGTCCACGACAGGCTGGTCACCCCCTCCACGCGCTCGCCGAGGTTGAACACCAGGCCGTTGCCGTCGGCAAGGTGGTGGGCGTAGCGGAAGGTGATGAAGGCGTCGTCGATCGTGCGGATCGGGAGGAACAGGAGGGTTAGCAGCGGCAGGGCTGCCGCCGAGGCGCCGAGGAGTCGGAGCGTCCGGCGATCCGTCACGAGGTCGTCCCGATGTCCGCGTCGCCCGCTGTCTCGGCGCCGGTCGTGGCGGTGCGGAAGAACCGCCGGTAATCGGGGAGGAAGCGAAGCGTCAGGAGGCCGCCGGCGAGTGCCGCCGCCGCGATGCTGGCGATCAGCCGGGCCCAACTGCCTGTCGGCAGCAAGACCGCGACGGCAATGAAGAACGGCAGGGGCAGCAGGTAGACCTGGGCAAGACTGGCGACCAGCCGGCGTCGTCGGCCCGCGAAGATGCCGAGCACCTTGAGGAACATCAACAAACTGCCGATGCGCAGGAAGTTCGCCCAGGCCATGCCAATGGGGCCCCAGAGGTAGGTGAAGAGGAAGCCGAAGCCGATGAGAGCCAGCATGTTCAGCACTACCGTGGTCACCCACAGGCGGTCCCGGTTCTGCACCTTCAGCGCTTCGCCGCCCGTTGTCGTGAAGACATCGACCAGGGGTACCAGACAGAGAACGCGAAGTAGCGGCACCGTGTCGTCCCACCCGGGCCCGAGAACCACCTGGACTGCCTTCTCGGCGTTGAAGAACAGGAAGTAGGCCGAGACGACGATTCCGGCGAGGAAGACCAGCGTGCCGAGCCGCAGGGTCTCCGCGAACTCTGCAGCCTTCTCGCGGAACTCGACCAGGGCTGGCAACAGCGGCCTTGGGGTCACGGTCAGGGCGACCAGGAAGGCGAAGTAGTAGGCCTGACCGTAGTAGCCGACGAAGGTGGTGGTCGAGAAGATCTCGATGATGTAGATGTCGATGCGGTTGAAGACCTGGGCCGCGGCCCAGACGACGAACAGGTAGCGGCTGGCGCGGAGCAGGCCTCGGAGTCGCTGCCAGTCGACGTCTAGCTTGACCCGGCCTCGCGCTCGCCACAGCAGCAGAACGGCGAAGAGTGCCGATGCCAGCAACTCGCCGGCCACGAAAGACCAGACTCCGGCGCCGAGGTGGGCCAGGCCGACCGCGATCAGGCCGTACACGAGGCTGCGCAGGATTTCGAAGCCGGCGATTTCGCGGATTCGGAGCCGCCGTTCGAAGAAGGTCCGGTAGACCATGATCGCGGCATCGATGACGATCCACACGGCCAGACCGCGCAGGACATTCGGCAGGTCCGGATTGAGGTAGGAGAAGACGCCGGCGAATGCGACCAGGGCCAGGGACATGGCGGCGCCTACACTCAGGCTCCAGGCGAGCACTGTGCCGTAGGACTCGCGCGGATCGCGCATGAGGTGGTGGGTCAGGCCGAGGTCGCGGATGGCGGAGGCCATCACCACGAATTGCAGCGCGAGGTCGAAGAGTCCGTGAACGTCCGGGAGAATCAGCCGGGCCAGGATGGCGCGTGCGGCGAACGCGAGCAGCAGGCGCAGCAGCATCGAGCCGTAGGCGCTGACCGACGAGTGCAGCAGCCGCTGCTTCGCCTCGGGCTCGGCGGCGCCCGTCACGACCCGGCGCCGACGTGCGGCGGCGCTTCGGTCACGTCCCCTCGATCTCGTGGCGTGCCGCGCTGGCCAAGAACGCCGACCGGGTCATCCGGCGCTCCCTGGCTTCGTCGTCGATCGCCTCGAGCAGACCGCGGTCGAGGGATATGTTGACCCGCCGCGAAGATCCGCGGTCCAGCAAGAGTGGAATCAGAACGAAGTCCGCCCCCTGACGCCAGTCGGCGAGTTCCGCGTCGGCCTTGATCGCGTCGATCGACCTTGGGGGCGGAATCCGGGCGCCGTCCGCTACGAGACCCTCGACGTGAAAGGCGAGGGCTTCGCAACCGTGCCGCACGGCCTCGTCGACCGTGTCGCCGACGGAGACGCAGCCGGGAAAGTCGGGAAAGCTCACGCCGTAACCGGCGCCGTCCCGGTGGATGAAGGACACGTAGCGCATTTGTTTCCTCCTGCTCAAGCTCTCCAGCCAGCCTGCCTGTAGATGGACGCGGCCGTTCCGCGCGGTAGGTCCTTCTTCGGGTGCGGCACGGTCACTCGTCCGGGCTTGGTGGGGTGGCTGAACTGCCGGTGGCTGCCCTTGGTGGCCACATGCACCCAGCCGTCCTGCTGGAGCATACGGATGAGCCGCCCGCTGTTTCGTTCCACGACCGATGCCAAGTTGTGTATCACTATACACAACGATGCGCTTGATCCCCGGTTCAGGTTGCGGCCGGTCGCTGTCAGGGCGCTAGAACGCGAGCGTACGGTAGCGCAGGCAGCCCCGGAGCCGTCCCAGCCGCCAGCCGGCGAGCCAGATCCACCTGCCCCGGGCCGATCTGGACAGGAGTTGCGGACTCCGCAGCAGCAGCGACCCGAGTCGCAACAGGCCCGGCAACGCTCGGAGCCGCGGCATGCCGCGCGACCCGTACCGCGTGTAGATGTAGACGTTGTACCGCCCGTAGCGCGTCGCCTGGCGGAAGGCGTCCGCGAGGGTGGCCGGGAACCGCACGTGGACGACCGCCCCGGGAGCGAAGACGAGGCGGTGGCCGGCGAGTTGCAGGCGCCAGCACAGATCGGTGTCCTCCAGCGCGACGTAGTCCTCGTCGAAACCGCCGAGCTCTTCGAAGACGTGACGCCGCACGCCCAGTCCGCAACCCCCGGCGTGATCGAGGAAGGGCGGGTTCGTGTAGCTGCACAGGCCGTACTGCTGCGCCGGATCGCCGTGCAGCCGTCGCGCCTGTTCGCCGTTCAGACGCTCGATCTCGTGGCGGCTAGCCGCGGCTTCGTGGCGCTCCAGCTCGGGCACGAGGCCGTCGATCCAGCCCTCGGCCACTTCGTCGTCCGCGTCGCAGAACAGGATCACGTCGCCGGTTGCGGCCGCGGCCGCAACGTTCCTGGCGTACGCCGGCCCCTTGCGCTCGGCGGCGGGCAGGACGCGCAGGCCGGGCAGCCGGTCGCGCCAGGACGCGGCGAGTTCGACCGAACCGTCGGTCGACCCGTTGTCCGCGACCAGCACCTCGATCTCGCCCCGCCAGGTCTGCCGGCGGAGCGCTTCGAGCTGCGCGTCCAGGGTCTCGGCGGCGTTCAGGCAGGGGATGATGACGCTGACGCGCTCGATCGTGAACGGCCGAGGCCCTGCCTCGTCCTCGGTCACTCCAGGTAGCCCATCGCCTCGAGCGCCTTGCGCGCGGCCTCGGTGTGCGGCGTGACGTTCTGCGGCGAATCGCGGATCCATCTGCTCAGGCGTCGACCGAGCCGGTCCATGACATCCGGAAACTCGGAGGCCACGTCCTTGAGTTGCAGCGGGTCGGACGGCAGGTGGTAGAGCTCGATCGTCGGCTTCTCACGGTCCCGGTTCGGCGGACGCAGGACGAGTTGCCACTCGCCGTCCTGGATGCTCCGCAGGTGACGCTGGTAGGCCCCGGCATCGGCGTAGGCGATCGGATCCGAATCGGCGCCGGTCTCGGCTTCGTCGGCCTGGAGCTGTCCCCGCAGCAGAGGTGCCCAGCTGCGGCCCTCGAAGCCCTCGGGCATCGGTTCTCCCAGCAGCTCGACCAGAGTGGGGAAGAGGCCGATCAACTCGACCGGCTGCTCGACGCGTGCGCCCGTGTCGACCCAGGGCTCGCCGACGAGGACCAGCGGCACGTGGACGCTGCTGTTGTAGGGCACGGGACCGTGTTCGAAAGGCACCCCGTGCTCGTTCAGTTCCTCGCCGTGATCGGCGGTCACCACGAACAGGCTCCCGTCCTCCATGCCGAATTCCCCGATCTGGTCCAGGATGGCGCCGATCGCGCGATCCGTGACCCACACATTCGCGTCGTACTGGGCGACGTAGTAGCGGAGTTCCCGGTGGTCGCCGAGCGCGCGTCCCTCCGCACCCGTCAAGTCAACGATTTCGTCGCCGACATAGTGCTCATCGTCCAGAAACGGATTCCGGGTTCCGGGCTGGAGCAGGTAGGGGACGTGCGGGTCGGTGTAGTGCAGCCAGACGAACAGCCGCTCCTCGGATACCAGTGAGGCCAGCAGGGGCCGGGCGAGTTCGTTCACGCGGTCGGCCCACACGTGACGCCGGAACGCCATCGGTCGCTGCTCGACCGGAAGTTCGTCGACGGCGTCCAGGGTCGCCTGATCTACCCAGGTCTGCTCGTAGCGGTCGAAGCCGCGGCCCCAGCCGAGTTCCCGGCTCAGCACCGGGTTGGAGATCACGGCCGCCGTCGTGAAGCCGCGTTCCTGGAACCAGGCCGGCAACGCGACGTAGTCGTCGGGGATCGTCTGCGCGGCCGTGTTGATCAGTCCGGTCGTGTGCGGGTAGAGGCTAGTGAACATCGACGCGAAGGATGGTCCGGTCTTCGGCCACTGGACGATCGCCCGCTCGAAGACGACTCCCCGCTCGACCCATTCGTCGAGCCGCGGACTCGTGTCCCGGGGATAGCCATGCCAGCCCAGGTGATCGGCGCGCAGCGTATCGACCGTGATCAGGAAGACGCGTCGCGGTGCCTCGGCCGCCGGCTCGAGCGCCGGCTCAGGACCGGTGCCGCAGGCCAGGGCGAGCGCTGCAAGTGGTAGGAGGGCCAGCGCTTGCTGGCGGCAACATCGCATGGCAATACTCGCGGGCCGTCCGTCAGTCCGCCGCGAGCACCTCCTTCACGGCCCGGTGAGCCTCGCGGATCGCCGCGTCCGTGTGGGGGCTCGCGGCGGCGTCGGCACCCGCGATGGCGACCCGGCCGAAGGGTTGCCTCGCCGTTACGACGGGCCGGTCGTCGCCCGCTTCGAAGGCCCACTCCGGCGGATCGAAGAGCGGGTTGTAGGTGTAGGTGTAGCCGTGCGGCCAGCGGTTCACCGTGATCGCCGCGATGTCGCGCTGGTCGTCGAAACCGCTTGGGCCGAGCATCCGGTTGAGCTGGTCCCGGATGTTGGCTTCCACCGTCTCGAACGTGGTGCGGAGAAGGTCCAGCCGGCCGGCTCGATGCTGCTCGCGCCGGGACAGGCCCGGCTCGCATGGATAGCGGTACATTGCGATCACAAGCGGTTCGTCCGGCGAGGTCGACGTCCGGTAGTCCCCGAGCGAAAGCTGCTCGGAGAGCCCCACCGAGGTGTGGTAGCCGCCTGGGGCCTCGATGTAGGAGACGCCGGCCTCGATGAAGGCGCGCCAGTTCCGCAGCAGCACGCTCGTGTACTGGAGCGGCGCCTTGACCGGCCAGGACAGGGCGTCCCGTTGGGCATCCGGCAGTTCGGGCACCAGATGGGGAACGATGTTGTGCCAGCAGGCGAGAATGACCCGTCCGGCCGTGACGGTGTGCCCCCGGTCGTTCCGGACGTAGGTGACCCGGGCCGGGCCACCCTGCCCGGGCTCGACCCGAATCACGGTGGAGGACAGCCGGATCCGGGTGCGGTTTCCCGCCCGATCCAGCATCCCGTAGTCGAGCGGCGCCATGACCACGTCCTCCATGGTCGATCCCGGGACGCTGCCCGGAATGAGCCCGCGCACGAGGAGCCGGGCGATCGTGGCGTTTCCGTCCGGGAAGTAGACGTCGGGATCTCCCTCGTACGCCCGGGCCTGGTTCTCCCGGCCATGCTGGCCGCCCGGCTCGTCCGCCAGCAGATCCGGGGGCGTCTCCGGAATCTCCATGCCCGAGAAGCCGGGCAGGCCCTCCTCCCAGGCGTAGCGCGCCGGGTAGGCGTCGATTCCGGTGCAGTAGATGCTCTTGGGCCGGTAGTCGAAGAACCGGACCACCCCCGGATCGCACTTCGCGTGTTCGAGGAGGAAGTCCCTGTAGCTGATGGTGGCAAGGTACGCCTTCTTTTCGGCCGGCGAGAGGTCCGGTAGGTAGTCCGGCTGCTCCTCGCCGTGGAGCCGGATCAGATCGGCCCGGACCGCCTCCGACAGTGGCGTGTCGGCGAGAAACTCGGTGAAGGGGCGACTCCCGACACCGGCAACCAGCACGTCCGTGCCGAAGGTCTCGCGGTCGAAGAACATGCCCTGCTCAAGCCCCAGGTTCTCGTAAGTGTCCGCTACCGAGGCGACGGACTCGTAGTAGCGCCCGCGGTCGATCCCGATCTCCTCGAGGAGGCCCCCCGCGACGTCCCCGTACTGGGAGGGCGCCTCGACGTACAGGGTGCCGCCGCTCATCAGGTAGGTCCGCCCGTCGAGCCGGAACTCGTTGCGCTTGGCATGGCCGCCGAAGTCGTCGTGGTTGTCGAGCAGCAGCACGCGGGCGTCCGGGCCCGCCTGCTTCGAGAAGTAGTGCGCGGCCGCCAGTCCCGAGATGCCGGCTCCCACGACCACCAGGTCATACGCTTCGCCGGTTTCGGTGGCCGTCCACTCCCGGCCCTCCTGGACCAGTTCGTGCGCGACTTCGAACGAGCCGGGATGGGAGCCGCGCATTCCCGTGCGCAGCGGCGGATAGGCCGCCGCGCCCTCGCGTTCGATCTCCCGCTGGAACGCGGGTACGTCCCGGCAGGCCAGGGCGGCGCCGGTCAGGGCGACGGGAATCCCCGAGAGAAAGTCGCGGCGGCTGATGCCGTCTCCGGACAGCCGCGCCTTCCGGGTTGGTGTCATTGCCTGGAGTCGAGTGTACATTCGGTTCCGCTAGAGTCTTCCGCGCGACCATGACTCCAACCGTGGCGCCGAACTTGGCAAGCGCAACCGCCAGTCGCCGGCAGTTCGTCGTCGGGGTGTCATCACTGTTCGCGGGGAAGGCAGTCCTGGCAAGCGGCGCCGCGGCTTCCACGGGCCGCCGGTCTGCCGTTCGCGGACACGACGTCGATGTCGTGGTGGTCGGCGGCGGCTTCGCCGGGGTCGCCGCCGCGCGCGATTCGATCAAGAACGGATACTCGACGGTGCTTCTCGAAGCGCGCGACCGGCTCGGCGGCCGCACCTGGACCGCCGACTTTGACGGCGACCAGGTCGAACTCGGGGGCACCTGGATTCACCACACCCAGCCGTTCGTCTGGGCCGAGAAGGAACGCTACGGACTGGAGATCGAGGAGACCCCCGGCGCGGTGGCGGATACCGGCTACCTGATCGCGGACGGCGAGCGCATCCGGCTGACGGAGGCCCGGTACGCCGAGACCTACGAGGCCTGGCGGCTGTACCACGCGGAGGCGCGATGGATCGTTCCGCGGGCGTGGGACATCCTCCACAACCGCGACGCCGCGCTCGCCGCGGACCGGATCAGCGCGACGGACCACATCGAGCGGCTCGAGCTCTCGTCCCTCCAGCGGAGCTATCTGCGAGCCGTCATCGCGATCATGGCGAACGGGCAGCCGGAGACGATGTCCTACCTGGAACTGATGCGCTGGCACCTCGCCGGCGGCGGTTTCCTGCCGACGGTGGAAGACTCCGTCGCGCGCTTCAAACTGAAGCGCGGCACCCGGAGCCTGCTCCAGGCGATGGTTGACGACGCGGGACTCGAGGCAAGACTCGAGACGCCCGTCGAGTCCATCCGCGACCGCGGCGACGGGGCCGTGGTGGTAACCGGCGCAGGCGAAGAGATCCAGTGCCGAGCCGTCATCTGCTGCCTGCCGATGAACACGATCGCTGACGTCGCCTTCGACCCCCCGCTCGCCCCCGGGGTGGTCGAGGCGGGCCGGCAGCGCCACGCCGGGGCCGGCTTCAAGCTCCTGCTCAAGGCCGAAGGCGATGTCGGCAATGTCGCCACCTACGCGATCGGCGAGCCGATCGACTTCGTGATGACCTACAAGCAGGCCGCGAACTACACGCTGCTGGTGGCGTTCGGCAAGGACCCCGACGACCTCGACGTGAACGACGGCGACGCGGTGCAGCGGGCGCTGCGGGCTCACGTCCCGCGCGCGGAGCTGATCGGCAGCATGAGCCACGACTGGAACGGCGACCCGTACTCGCGGGGCACCTGGGCCGTGTACCGGCCGGGCTGGGTGAGCCGCCACTACGACGAGTTCCAGCGAGATCGTGGCCGCATCCTGTTCGGCTCCGGCGACCACGGGGAAGGGTGGCGCGGCTTCATCGACGGCGCCATCGGCGGCGGCATCAGGGCGGCGCAGCGGGCGAAGAACCTCCTCGGCTGAGCATCCGGAACGAACCTCGAACGAAGATGCGCCCGGAGTCCGGACGAAACCGAGAACCGCGGCGCCAGGGCGCGGCGGAGTTGCCGCGCCGCGCGAGCGTCATCGTGATCGGCGGTGGCGTGATCGGTTGCTCGGTCGCCTACCACCTCGCGCGCTCGGGGTGCTCCGATGTGCTGCTGCTCGAGCGTCGCCAGATCACTTCCGGCACGACCTGGCATGCCGCCGGCCTGCTCGGCCAGTTGCGGCAGTCGGTCACGATGACGAACCTTGCGCGCTACACGAGTGAGCTCTACGCCCGCCTCGAGCAGGAGACGGGACAGTCGACGGGCTATCGCCGCTGCAGCTCCTTCTCGGTCACCGCCGACCCGGAGCGGTTCGAGGAACTCAGGCGCGCGGCTTCGCTGGCGAAGGTGCTCGGGCTGCCGGTCGACGTGGTGACGGCGAAGACGATCGGCGAACGCGTGCCGCTGCTCGAGACGTCCGACCTGCTCGGCGGCCTGCACATCCCCGGCGACGGCTATGCGAACCCGACGGACGTCACCCTGGCGCTGGCCGCGGGCGCCCGCGCCGCCGGCGCCCGGATCGTCGAGCAGGTGCCGGTGACCGCCGTTCGCACCGCTGGGGGGCGTGCCGTGGGCGTGGCCACGGAGCAGGGGGACGTCGATGCCGACTGCGTCGTGCTCTGCGCGGGCATGTGGACCCGGGAGCTGGCCGCCTCCATCGGCGTCAACGTCCCGCTGCATGCCTGTGAGCACTACTACGTCCGGTTCGACGGCGTCGAGGGACTCGACGCGGACCTGCCTGTCGTGCGGGACTACGACGCCATCTCGTACTTCCGGTACGACGCGGGCAAGCTGATCGTCGGCGTCTTCGAGCCGAACGCGCGGCCCTGGGGCATGGACGGCATTCCCGAGGACTTCTGCTTCGACGAGATCACCGCCAACCGCGAGCACTTCGAGCCGTTGCTGCGCGGCGCCAGGGAGCGCATGCCGGCCCTCCAGTCGGCCGACGTCGTGCAGCTCTTCTGCGGCCCGGAGAGCTTCACGCCGGACGTCCGCTACCACGTCGGCCCGGCGCCCGGGTGCGAGAACTGCTTCGTCGCGGCCGGCCTGAACTCGATCGGAATCCAGTCCGCGGGCGGGATCGGCAAGGTCGTCTGCGAGTGGATTCTCGACGGGCATCCCCCGGCCGATCTCTGGGAAGTCGACGTGCGCCGCAACATGCCCTTCCAGGGCAACCGCAAGTACTTGCGCGAGCGGGTTTCCGAGAGCCTGGGCCTCCTCTACGCCATGCACTACCCGTATCGGCAGTTCGAGACGGCGAGGGGCGTGCGCCGGTCACCCCTGTACGACCGCCTGGAGGCCGCCGGCGCCTGCCACGGGGAACTCGCGGGCTGGGAGCGGCCGAACTGGTACGCGCCGAAGGGCGTGCCGGCCCGCTACGAGTACAGCTACGGACGCCAGAACTGGTTCGAGTACTCGGCCGCCGAACATCGGGCCGTGCGGGAGAACGTGGGACTGTTCGACCAGTCGTCGTTCGCGAAGTTCCGGCTGGAGGGCCGGGATGCGACCAGGGTGCTCAACCGGGTCTGCGCCAACGAAGTCGACGTGCGTCCCGGCCGCATCGTCTACACCCAGTGGCTCAACGAGCGCGGCGGAATCGAGGCGGATCTCACGGTGACGCGTCTGGCGGAAGACAGTTTCCTGATCGTCACCGCCGTCACCTCCGAGGTGCGGGACTTTCACTGGCTCAAGGGCCACATTCCGATCGACGCGCACTGCGTGGTGACGAACGTGACCTCGGCGATGGGCGTGATCTCCCTGATGGGCCCGGCTTCCCGCGCGCTCCTCCAGTCCCTGACCCCGGCGAACCTGGCCAACGAAGCGTTCCCGTTCGCGACCAGCCGCGAGATCGAACTGGGCTACGGCCTGGTGCGGGCATCGCGCATCACCTACGTCGGTGAACTCGGCTGGGAGCTCTACGTTCCCACGGAGTTTGTGGCCGGCGTCTACGACGAGATCGTGGCTGCCCGCGAGGCGTTCGGTCTGGTGCATGCCGGCTACCACGCCCTGGACTCGCTGCGCATCGAGAAGGCCTACCGCCACTGGGGACACGACATCACGGATCAGGACTCGCCGCTCGAAGCAGGCTTGGGATTCGCCGTCAAGTTCGACAAGCCCGGCGGCTTCATCGGGCGCGAGGCGCTGCTCAGGCAGAAGGAGAGCGGCGTCGCGAAGCGGCTGATCCAGTTCAGGCTCCGGGATCCGGAGCCGTTGCTTTACCACTACGAACCGATCTGGCTGGGGGACGAGATCGCGGGCTACGTCACTTCGGGGAGCTATGGCCACAGTCTGGGAGGCGCAGTTGGCCTCGGCTACGTCCCCACCTCGCTGCTACCGGACTTCCCGGAACTGCCCACTCCCTTCGAGATTGAGGTCGCGGGCGTCCGCGTCCCTGCCGAGGCCTCCATCCGACCCATGTACGACCCTGGCGGCAAGCGCGTTCGCAACTGAAACGGAGTAGGCTCGCCTGCGCGCGACTTCAGCTTGCGCTTCGAGCGCCGACGATCGAGCCAACGATGCACTCCCGACCTACCCAGGCCGTGATCCTGGCCGGCGGCCGGGGCACCCGCCTGGCGCCCCTGACGGACACGCTGCCCAAGGCGCTGATCCCGTTTCACGGCAAGCCCTTCCTTGGCCATGTGATCGACATGCTGCGCGAGCAGGGCTTCGAGCGCGTCCTGCTGCTGCTCGGCTATCGGGCGGAGGCGATGATCGACCACTTCGGCGACGGCTCGGCCTACGGTGTCGAGATCAGCCACCGGGTGACGGCCCCGGACGACCTGACGGCGCACCGGGTCAAGGACGCGGCGGGCGAACTGGACGACCTGTTCCTGCTCCTCTACTGCGACAACTACTGGCCGATGCAGTTCGACCGGATGTGGCGCGCCTACGTCGACTCCGGGGCGGCGGCCCAGATCACCGTCTACGCGAACCGGGACGGCTACACCCGCGACAGCGTGATCGTGGGCGACGATGGCTTCGTCACCGTCTTCGACCGCGGCCGGACGACGCCGGGTCTCAGCGGCGTCGAGATCAGCTACGCGATCCTCCGGAAGGCATCGGTGCTGCCCCTCCTGCCGGATCACCAGGAGCTGTTCGAGGAGGCGGCGTATCCGGCACTGACCGCGCGGGGGCAGCTCCACGCCTACTGGAGCGAGCACCGCTACTACAGCGTCGGCGGCCACGAACGGTTGCCGCTGACCGAGGCGTTCTTCGCACGGACGCCGACGATCATCCTCGATCGCGACGGCGTCCTCAACGTACGCCCGCCACGGGCTGAGTACGTCTGCACGCCGGAGGACCTGCGCTGGTTGCCGGGCGCCCGCGAGGCGCTCGCCGCCTTCAACCGGTTCGGCTGGCGGGTGCTTGTCGTGTCGAACCAGCCGGGAGTCGCCCGTGGGCGGATGACGCTGGACGACCTGGCGGCGGTGCATCGACGTCTGTGCGGCGAGGCCGAGGCCGCGGGCGGCCGGATCGACCGCATCTACTTCTGTCCCCATGGCTGGGACGAGGGCTGCGATTGCCGCAAGCCGGCGCCGGGAATGCTCTTCCAGGCACAGCGCGATCATCATCTCGACCTGACTCGCACGACGTTTCTGGGCGACGACGAGCGCGACGGGCAGGCGGCGGACGCGGCGGGCTGCCCGTTCGGTCTGGTTACCGAGAGCGAACCGCTGCTCGCGCACGCCGAGCGGCTGCTGGCCCTGCGAACGGCGGCGGCGGGATGAGCACGGCCTTCGTTCGTCGTCCGGTCCTGGTCACGGGGCATCGCGGTTATCTCGGCTCGGTCATGGCGCCGTATCTGATCGAGCGCGGCTACGACGTCGTCGGGCTCGACACGGGCTACTTCGACGACTGCGCGATTACGTCGGACCCGGTGCAGATCCCGTCGATCCGCAAGGACATCCGGGACCTCGAACCGGCCGATCTGCGGGCGTTCTACGCGGTGATCCATCTCGCCGCGCTCTCGAACGACCCGATCGGCAACCTGGACGAGACCTGGACCGAGGAGATCAACCACGGCTCTTCCGTGCGCCTCGCCGAGCTGGCCCGCGAGGCCGAGGTGCGTCGCTTCCTGTTCTCGTCGTCCTGCATCATGTACGGCCAGTCCAGCACGGAAACGGTGGACGAGACCTCGCCGCTCGACCCGCGGACCCTGTACGCACGTTCCAAGGTCCGGAGCGAGGAGGCGATCCGGGAGCTGGCAGGTGACGGTTTCTCGCCGACCTTCCTGCGCAACGGCACCGTGTACGGCCTGTCGCCGCGAATGCGCTTCGACACGGTGCTCAACGACCTGACCGGAGCGGCCTTCGCCAACCGGCGGGTCGTCGTCTACGGCGACGGCAAGCCGTGGCGGCCGGTGGTCCACGTCGAGGACGTGGCGGCCGCGTTCAGCCGCGTGCTCGAAGCGCCGCTCTCACTGGTTCACAACGAGGCCTTCAACACCGGCGCCGACCACCTGAACCACCGCGTGATCGAACTCGCGGAGATCGCTGCCGATCTCGTGCCCGGCTGCGAGATCGAGGTTCGAGGCGAGCCGGGCGCCGACCAGCGCACCTACCGCGCTTCGTTCGGGAAGTTCGCCCGCGCCTTCCCGGACTTCGAGTTCCGGGACGCGGCCGGCGGCGCGAAGCGGTTGATCGAGGACTATCGCCGCGTCGGCCTCGATGCGGCGCACTACGGCGACCCGCGCTTCGTGCGGCTGCGCTGGCTCAACCGGCTGCTCGACTCGGGACGGCTGGACGGATCGCTGCGCTGGGCTGCCGGCGCTGGCGGTGCAAACCTGGAGGCAGCAAACCCGGAGGAGAAGGGATGATCCACGGCGTCAAGGTAGTTCCGCTTCGTCAGATCGTCGACGAGCGGGGCAAGATCATGCACATGCTGAAGGCCACGGACGAGCACTTCCTCGGCTTCGGCGAGATCTACTTCTCGACAGCCTGGCCGGGGACGATCAAGGCCTGGCACATCCACCGGTCGATGACCGTCAACAACGCGGTGATCAGCGGACGGGCCAAGCTCGTCATGTACGACCTGCGCGAGGACTCGCCCACCCACGGCGAGCTCCAGGAGGTCTTCTTCGGCGAGGACAACTACGTCCTGGTCCAGATCCCGCCGGGGATCGCGAACGGCTACAAGGCGTATGGCGACAGGCAGGTGATCATGGCGAACGCAGCCACCGAGCCCCACGATCCCGACGAGATGGACCGGCTCGACCCGTTCACCGACCGGATCCCCTACGACTGGGACCTCCAGCACGGCTGAGGCGGCTGGAACCCTCGCTGACGTGGACGCATCGCGCCTGATCGTGACCCGTACGCCGTTGCGGGTGTCCCTGGTGGGCGGCGGCACCGACCTGCCGGCGTTCTACCGGCGGGAGGGCGGCGCCGTGCTCTCCACGACGATCGACCGCTACGTCTACGTGACGGTCAAGCGGCACAGCGAGCTGTTCTTCGAACCGGTGCGCGTGAACTACTCCCGCAGCGAGCAGGTCGAACGGATCGGCGAACTGGACAACAACATCGCGCGCGAGTGCCTGCGATTCGTGGGCGTCGACCCGCCGGTCTACATCTCGACCGTCGGCGACGTGCCGGCGTCCACGGGCCTCGGCGGCTCGAGCGCCTTCGCCGTCGGCCTGCTGAACGCCTTGCACTCCTACAGGGGCGAGCGCGCCTCGGCGGGCCAGTTGGCGGAGGAGGCCTGCCACATCGAGATCGACGTGCTGGGCGCGCGGATCGGCAAGCAGGACCAGTACGCCGCGGCGTACGGCGGACTCAACCTGCTGTCATTCAAGAGGGACGGCGGGGTGACCGTCGAGCACCTCCGGATCCCCGGCGACCGGCTGCGAGAGCTGTTCCGCTCGGTGCTCATGTTCTGGACCGGACACCAGCGGGACGCGAGCGCGGTGCTCTCGGAGCAGGACGACCGCACGGAGCTGAACCTTGAGTCGCTGCGCAGGATGCGAGACCAGGCGAGCGATCTGCATCGGGATCTCGGCGCCGGCGATGTCGACGTCGAGGGCATCGGCCGGCTTCTCGATGAGGGCTGGCGGATGAAGCGGGAGCTCGCTGGCTCGATCACGACACCGCTGATCGACGGTTGGTACGACGCGGCCGTCGCGGCAGGCGCCCTGGGAGGCAAACTCTGCGGCGCCGGCGGCGGCGGGTTCCTGCTGTTCGTCGTGCCGCCCGATCGGCAGGCCGCGGTCCGCTCCGTGCTGGCCGACCTGTACGAGTTGCCCGTCGGCCACGAGTCGCACGGCTCGCAGCTCGTCGCCCCGTTTCACCATGGCTAGTTGCCTGGTCTGCTTCGACTGGGTGCGCCGGCCCTCTGGCCGGCACTCCGGATCCGTGCGAGGGGCTAGGTGACCGCGAGTTGCCTGGTCTGCTCCGAGCCCGAGGTCGAGAGCTTCCTCGACCTCGGCAGCACCGCGCTCGCGAACAAGTTCCCCAGCGCCGAAGACCTGAGCGGCCCCGAACCGCGCTTCCCGCTGCGCGTCGGCTTCTGCCACGGCTGCGGCCATGTGCAGCTCGTGGAACGCGTACCGCCGGCCGCGATGTTCACGGACTACCTCTACGTATCGTCCGCCTCGGACACGCTGCGAGCCCACTTCGACGACCTGGCGGCCACGCTCACTGCCAGGCATGGCCTCGGCGACGGCGGCCTGGTCATCGACATCGGCTGCAACGACGCTTCACTCCTCTGCTGCTTCCGCGATCGCGGTGCCAGGACCTTGGGCGTCGACCCGGCGGAGAACCTGGCCGAGTTCAGCCGCGACACGGGGATCGAGCGCTACCGGGGCTTCTTCGGCGCGGACACCGCCAGCGAGATCGTCGACCGCTGGGGCCGGGCGGCGCTGGTCACGGCCACCAACACCTTCCCGCACATCCCCGACTTGAGAGGCTTCGTGTCCGGCCTCGACGCGGTCCTCGCTCCCGGCGGCGCCTTCGTCCTCGAGGCGCACTACCTGGTCGACCTGCTCGACCAGCTCGCGTTCGACACCGTGTACCACGAGCACGTCTCCTACTGGGCGCTGGGCCCGATGATGCGGCTCTTCGCGGACCACGGCATGGAGGTCGTGCGGGCGGAGTGCCTGCCGATCCACCACGGCCAGCTCCGGGCCACCGTGATGCGCCGGGGCGAGGGCGAGGTGGACCGAAGCGTGGACGAGGTCCTGGCCACCGAAAGGCAGCTCGGCATCGATCGGTTCGACACCTGGCGTGCGTTCGCCGGGCGGGTCGGTGGCTTGAAGGCGGAGGTCATGGACTGCCTCGACGGCCTCAAGGCGGTGGGCCGCCGCCTCGCCGGCTACGGCGCGCCCGCCAAGGGCAGCACGCTGCTTGAGTTCTTGCGGCTAGGCCCGGAAACGCTCGACTTCATCGCCGACCGCAGCCCGCTCAAGCAGGGCCGCTACACGCCGGGCTCCCACATTCCGATCGTCGCGCCGGAGCGACTCCTGGAAGAACCGTCGCCGGACCATGTGCTGCTGCTGGCCTGGAACTTCGAAGAGGAGATCCTCGCCCAGCAGGCCGAGTTCCGCAGCCGCGGCGGCAGGTTCATCCTGCCGGTGCCCGAAGTCCGGATCGTGTAGCCGCCAGGCCAGCCGCCGTGTTCCGGTTACGACAAGGCTCCGCGCCTGCCACCGTTCTGTTGCTCGGCCTCGCGTGCGCCACGCCGGAACCCGTGCTGCAGGATCCGCCCTTTCGGGGTACGGCCTTCATCGATCCCGACTTGATCGTCGCGTCCGATCCGTCGACCCTGCGGAGTCTCGACTACACGGGGCTGGACACCCGCAGGATGTTCGACCGGCGCGTGGACGCCTTCGTGTTGACCGATGCCTACCTGTTCGACGCCACCTTCGAGGGCGCGATGGTCGTAGAGGTCCAGGTCAACGCGGAGTTCGGCGATGCCGCCACCGCCGAGCGCCACGCGGCCTTCTACGCCCGGGCGATCGGACAGCTACCGGCGGGCCTGCGAACCAGGGTCGAAACCGTGTGGATTCATCGAGGCGACCAGCCCTTCGGCGGCGGGAACGACAACATCCTGATCCACACGGGCAAGGCAGCGGAGTACCTGCGCGACGGTGTGCTGGAAGAGATCCTGATGCACGAGGCAGCGCACACCTCCCTGGACCCGGTCCATGCGGCCGCCGACGCCTGGCTGGCCGCTCGGGCGGCGGACGGCGGGTACATCTCCGACTACGCTCAGGAGCACCCTCAGAGGGAAGACGTGGCCGAGAGCTTCGGGCCGTTCTTCGCGGTTCGGCACCGCCCGGAGCGGATCTCCCGCGACATGGCGGAGACGATCGAGGCGACGATGCCGAATCGCATCGAGTTCTTCGAGCGCCTGGACCTCGACATGTATCCCGTCAGATAAGGAGATGCCGGCCAGGACCCGGGTGGCGCGGACCGCGCCACCCGCGAACCAGTTCGTGCGCCCGTCGGTCGGGCGCACGAGTGGCAGGCCGGCGCACCCAGGTCGGCGCACCGGCGCACCCAGGTCGGCGCACCGGCGCACCCAGGCCGGCGCACCGGCGCACCCAGGCCGGCGCGCTACGGCTGGCGGAAGCTGTACAGCTTCGACCGCGTTCGCATCACCAGCCGGTCGCCGGCCAGCGCCGGAGACGCGAGGGTCATCTCGTCCAGTGGATTCGCGTGGAGCTGCTCGAACTCGTCGCCGGTTCCGAACACAAACGTCGTGCCGGCCTCGTCGGTGGCGAAGATGCGGTCCCGGTAGGCCCAGGGCGAGGTCGTGAAGTGGCCGTTCGAGTCCCTGATCCGCGATCGGTACAGCCGTTCCCCGGTGGCCGCGTCGTAGCGGGCGAAGATGCCGCGATCGTAGACGACCCACAGGGAGCCCTTGTAGGGAATCGGGGTCGGGATGTAGGTGCCGGCGCGGTTGTCGTTCCAGACGACGTACTCGTTGCTCGTCTCGCCCTCACCGAGGGTGAGATCGCCGGCCGCGCCGGGCCGGATTGCCGTGATCGGGCGGTTCTGGTCTCCGTGAACTCCCGATGTCACGTACAGGAGACCCTCGTAGGCGAAGGGCGTCGGTACCGGCAGCAGGGAGTGGCGAGCCAGCCGCCACAGCTCCCGGCCCATCGTGTCGTAGCTGATCGCCGTGTAGGGACCGAGCGCGACGATCTCGGTGCGCTCGTCGTGGCGCCAGACGAAGGGTGTGCTCCAGGAGGTTCGGTGGTTCGGGGCGTGCGGAGCGGCGAGCCGTCCCCGGGCCGCGCGCCAGAACTCGCGCCCGTCCTGCTTGGAGAAGGCGGCGAGGAACGGATGTTCCTGGTTGTCGTTCAGGATGAGGACCAGGTCGTCGGTGAGGGCGGGCGAGCCGCCGGTCCCGAAGTCCATGTAGATCTGGAACGGGTCGAGCCGCCGCTCCCAGCGCAACTCGCCGTCGAGCGAGTAGGCCCAGAGGCCGAGACCGGTGGTGTAGACGAAGATCGTCTCGCCGTCGGAGACCGGTGTCTCGGAGGCGAAGGTGTTCTTCGAGTGGCGGCCCCCGGGCGGCGGTCCGGCGAAGAAGGTGCGCCGCCAGAGTTCGGCGCCGTCCTCAAGCGAGTACGCGATCAACTGGTAGTCGAGGTCGACTTCGTCGGGAAACTCGATGAAGCGTTCGTCGTGGCGCTTGAGGACCTCCTCCCAGGGAAGCCCCTGTTCGCGGAGTTCGCGCATGAACTCGTTGCTGTACTCGGTGCCGAACTCCGGCCGCTTCGTCGCCTCGGTCGGTCTGGCCGCCGTGGTCAGGAAGACGGTGTCGCCGACGACGATCGGCGATGACCAGCCGGAACCGGGCACGTCGACGCTCCACTCGACGTTCTCGGTGGTCGACCAGTGGAGCGGCAGCCGTTCGTTGTCCGAAACGGGAATGCCGTCTGGTCCGCGGAAGCCCGGCCAGAGCGGCGCCGGCTCGGCCGCCGACTGTGCAAGCGCGGGTGGCGCTACACAGGGCAGGATGAGCGCGGCGGCAAGGAGGCAGCGGCGCATGGCGCGGATGTTACTCGCCGCCTCTGCGTTACGCTGACCTGCGTGGCTGGGGAGCGAGTACCGACGGTCGCCGCCCTCGTCCTGAACTACAACGGGCGCGACATCACGCTGCAGGCGTTGGCGAGCCTCGAAGCGATGACCTACCCGGCCTGCGAGTTGATCCACATCGACAACGGTTCCGGCGACAGCTCGTTCGAGGCCGTCGCGGCCGCGCATCCGGGTGTGACCCAGATCCGGGTCGAGGAGAACCAGGGTGTCGTCTACGGCATGAACAAGGGGATCGAACTTGCCGTCGCCCGCGGCGTGGACTATCTCCTGTTGCTCAACAACGACATCGAAGTGGAGCCGGACTTCCTCGACCAACTGGTGGCGGTGGCCGAGGCGGATCCGGGAATCGGCTGCGTGGGTCCGAAGATCCTCTACCACGGGGAGCGCGACCGGCTGTGGTCCACCGGCGGCCGCATTCGCTTTCGCGAGTCGATGACCCGCGAGCGGGGCGAAGGCCAGGTCGATCGCGGCCAATACGACCGAGACGGGGAAGTGCCCTACGTGAACGGCTGCGCCATGCTCGTGCGCCGGAGCGTCGTCGAGGAGATCGGCCTCTGGGATCCGCTGTTCCATCTGGCCCTCGACGATGCGGACTGGTGCATGCGGATGAAGGCGCGCGGTTACCGCTGCTACTACGCCCACCGCGCCGTGCTCTACCACATGGTGGCACGGACGGTCGGCGGCTACCGGGCCTCGCGGACCTTCTTCAACGGCCGCAGCGCCGCCCTGTTCGTGCGCCGCTACGGCGGGCCGGCGCAGTGGTGCTCGTTTCTCCTGTTTCTCTCGGCAGGCCTCTTCCTGGCCTTCTTTCGCGAACTCGTCCGCGGCAACCAGGGCGCCGTCATCGCCAAGCTCCGCGGCGTGATCGAGGGTCTCCGGACGCCGATGGCGCCGCCGCCGGGGATCGACCTGCGCGAGGAGCACGCGCAGGCTGCAGGTTCGGGGCAGTTATGACAGTATTGCCACCTTATGGTGGTGCGCGCGACCTACTCGCTCGACGAAGCTACCGTCCGGCGCCTTCGGCGAACGGCGGAGCGGCTCGGCAAACCCCAGAGCCAGATCGTCCGCGAGGCGATCGCCGACTATGCGGCCCGTTGCGACAGGCTGAGCGAGGTCGAGCGGCTCCGCATGCTGGAAGTGCTCGGCCGACTGCGCAGCGCGCAGGTGACGGGCTCGGCGGAGGCGGTCGAGGCCGAGTTGCGTGAGATCCGCGAATCCCGTCGTGTCGGCTGGGACCGCGACTCCGATCGGCGATGATTCACCTTGACACCTCGGCCCTGGTGGACGCTCTGGTGTCTCCTCACCGTTCGTTTGACCGGCTGATGTCCTTCGTCGAGGACGGCCACCGTTTGGGTATCTCCACACTGGTTCTGTACGAGTGGCTTCGCGGACCGCGAACGGTGGCGGAGCGACTGGCGCAGGAGCAGATCCTGCCGGCCGCTGCCGCCGTGCCGTTCGACGCCGAGGCCGCGGCTCGAGCCGCCGAGATCTACGAAGTCGTCTCGCGGCCCCGCGCTCGCCAGGCGGACATCGCGATCGCGGCGTGCGCCCTGGTTCAGGGCGCCGCGCTCTGGACTCTCAACGAGCGTGACTTCGCCGATGTACCCGAGCTGGAGATTGTCCAGTAGTCCCGTGCTGAAGAACCTGCGCGAGGACACGCGCCGCCTGCGCGCGATCAAGACCAAGCCGTTCCCCTTCTACGTGCTCGAGTCGCTGCTGTTCGAGAACGGCTACCAGGCCGTCGTGCTCTACCGGATCGCCCACTGGTTCAAGAGCCGTCGCATCCCGGTGCTAGGGCCGTTTGTCGCCCGGCTGTCGCTGTTTCTCAACAGCGTCGACATTGCGCCTGGGGCCCGCATCGGGCCTGGTCTGTTCATCAGCCACGGCATCGGCCTGGTGATCGGCAACGGCGCGCGCATCGGGCGCAACGGAACGTTGCTGCATCAGGTGACGATCGGCGCCCCGACCGGCAGGCGGCTGGACCACATGCCGACCCTCGGCGACAACGTCTTCGTCGGCGCCGGTAGTCGCCTGATCGGCAGCATCGAGATCGGCGACGGTGTCTTCATCGGCGTGAACTGCGTCGTGACGGAGGACATCCCGGCCGGCACGAAGGTCACGACGACCGCGGGCCTGACGCTCGAAGCCCCCGGCAGCGCTCAGACCGACGGGGAGAGCGCGTAGGCCGCCGCGCTTCGGGAAGAGGAGGCGCCGCCCGTATCGCGGAGCGCATTGGTACGCTTGGGAATCGCCCTCTAGAACACTAAGGAGCCGCCGCTCTGATGATTGAAGTCAGCCGCTTCTACGGAATCGTCGTCGAGATGGAGTGTGAAGATACGCCTCCGGCCCACTTCCACGTCCGATACGGCGGCGCGATCGTGTTGATCGGCATCGAGAGGCTGACCGTGTTGAAGGGCCGCCTCCCACCGCGTGCCCTCGGCCTGGTGATGGAGTGGGCCGACCTGCACCGGGACGAGTTGCGGCAGGCCTGGAAACGCGGGCAGCGCTCGGAAGACCTGGGGAAGATCGCGCCGCTGGAGTGAAGGAGGGACGGCGTCCGGATCACTACCGGTCACCGCGTGGCTGGGATCAACCTGAGCAGTTCCCGGGCCGGTTGCGAAACACTCCCCCCGGGCCGTCATAGGAGGAAACCGTCCAGGCGGTCATGCGCGCGTGGCCCAGCGACTCGTTCGAGAACGCCTGTACGCCATGCTCCCATCGGCCACGCCGCCGGACGCTTACGCCCCCGCCGTAGCCGGTGTAGGACATCACGGTCCCGTCTTCGCCCATCTCGTGGCGCAGCCCGAGGTTGTGGCCGATCTCGTGCGCGACGGCCCTTGGCAGGTTCACGCGACGCTTGCCGCTGGAGGTGGCGACGATCGAGTATCCGAAGTCTCGTCCGTGGAAGAGGAAGCCCCTACCCGCAACGTGTGGGCTATCTGATGCTGACACCCAGATGAGGACCAGATCAGCACGCCGGCAAAGACGTTCGCGCTCAACGTCCTGGCGAACCTCTTGCAGGGCTGGCGTGCGGCCAGACAGGATCGCGCCCAGGTCGCCACCCACTATCTCCGGGATCGGAGGCAACCGGACCAGCCCGGCGAATCGCAACGCCAGCAAACCGTTGGATTCGTAGATCTTCGATGCGTCGCTGATCAATCGAGCGGCGGAAACGTCTGACTCGAAGCCCTCGGGAGCAACGACCATGACGTCGATGACCGGGATCTCCTGCGCCTCCGTCATGCTTACCCACGGTGCTGTCGGCAGGAGCATGATGGTCGCCAGCCAGACCAGGGCGCTACGCACGGTACAGAATCCGCTCGCCGGCGTCTTCTCGCTGCAGTTCGCCCAGGTCCTCCAGCCAGCGCAGGTGCGCGATTGCTTCGCCGGTGGCGAACCAGCGCTGCATGATCGGGAAGTCGTCCCAGGACTTGGCGCGGATGTCCCAGGTCATGAGCGCTGCCGTGTCGTAGGCGTTGCGGCTTCCGTTCGCCCGGAGAATGTCGACCACTTCCTGGCCGCGGACCTCGTGGTGCTCGCGGAGTTCCCGGCAGCGGCCTTGGAAATCGTGGATGAGACTCCGGTGGCCGGGCAGGCAGAGGTCGACGTCGAACGCCTCGACCCTGGCGACGCTGTCGAGGTAGAGGCCCAACGGATCGTGGTCGTCGGCCCAGGCCTGGATGTTCGGCGTGATGTCGCCCAGGATGTGGTCGCCGGCGATGAACAGGCGCTTCGCGCGGTCGTACAGCGAGATGTGACCGAACGTATGGCCCGGCGTGTCGATGACCTCGAGGCGGTAGCCGGCGATCTCGATCACGTCGCCCTCGACCAGCGGCGCGTACTCGATCATCCGGCCGCTGAAGCGCGCGCCCGGGTGGCGCCGGAAGGACTCGGCCAGCTCGTTGGGCGGGAACCCGCTCCGCCGGAGGTACACGCCCATTGGACTGTTCTCGGACCAGCCGCCGTGGGTCCGGCCCATCGCCGCGGCGTCGATGGCGCCCATCGATGCGGTGCGGCCCGGCTGTAGCAGTTCCGGGATCAGGCCGTGGTGGTCGGCGTGGAGGTGGGTCGCCAGGAAGTCGGTCTTCTCCAGGTCGACTCCGATCTCGTCGAGTCCCGTGGTCAGGACCTCCCGGCACTCGGGCCGGTTCATTCCGGTGTCGATCACGAGGAAGCGGTCGTCCTCGGCGAGGACGTAGCAGTTCACTTCCTTGAGCGGGTTCCGCGGCAGCGGCACGACGATCCGGTAGAGCGAGTCGAGGATCTTCTCGGCGATCTGTTCGGTCATCGGCGCGGAGCGTAGCAAGGCCTTCGAGGCCTCGTCAGACGCGAAAGCCGAGCGCCTCGGCGACGCTCCTCTGTCGTCTGTCCAGCGTGAGGAACGTGACATCTTCGGGCTCTCGGGGAACGAAGAGAGCTGTTGCCAGGTGCCAGAGATCCGCGCCTCGCAAGTACCCGGCATCGAGAACCGTCTCGATTTCTCGCGTCAACGGGCGGTGAGGGTGGATCCACTCCACTTGATTCAGCGTGTCCCGAGGAAAGGGAATCCGCTCCCGGGCGAAGGCGCTCCGTACCTCTGCCTCCAGCAGATTCGCCGAGACTAGGCTCTCGAAACCGGACAGGCGACGTTCCGTTTCGGGTGTGCCGCCTTCCCCGAAGGCCGCTCGGATGATCGCCGACGAATCGACGTAGGCGAGGGTCACCGGTTGCGGTCTGCCAGGAAGCGTTCCAGAGCTCCGGGTACCCGTGCGACCATCCGGATGGGCTGCTTGGGGTTCCTCGCTCGGG
Source organism: Acidobacteriota bacterium (assembly GCA_026707545.1). NCBI lineage: Bacteria > Pseudomonadati > Acidobacteriota > Acidobacteriota bacterium. The sequence continues at coordinate 456,422 of JAPOWR010000002.1, forward strand.
TCAGCGTCCCCTCGCGCTCCATCTGCTCCAGGCACTCTTCAATCGTCTGCTTCCGGCGCTCGATCGGCCGGATCTCGGCGGTCGGCTCTCCCCGATACGAGATCGTCACCGTCTTGCCCTCGCGCACCTGCCGGAGGACTTCCGAGAAGCGCGCCTTCGCTTCGTAGGTCGAGTACGTGATCGTCATGGGTCGACTCTATCTGACTAGTCAGACCAGGTGCAGTTCCGGCGGCCTGCCGATACGCCCGCGACCGGCTACGATTCGGCGTTCAGCAAGCCCGGCGCGGCAGAAGGTCCGGAGGCCGGCACTTCGCGCCGGATGCCGGTCGCGTGGGCCAGAAGGCCCACGCGACCGCCGGCGCACCCAGTTTTCTGCCGCGCAGGCTACTAGAGGAGACAAGCGATGCCGCTGACCGAGAGCCACGTTCCCGTCGACACCAGTTCGCCCGTCCTCGAGACGACGGTCGGCGGCATCCTCCGTGACGCCGCGTCCAGTGCCCCGGACACGGTAGCGCTGATCGAGGGCGTGCCTGGAGAGCGGCGGTCCTGGACCTACGCGGAACTCCTGTCGGACGCGGAACGCGTGGCGCGGGCGCTCGCCGCCCGCTTCGAGAAGGGCGACAGGGTCGCCGTCTGGGCGCCCAACATCCCGGAATGGGTGCTGCTCGAGTACGGCGCGGGACTCGCCGGCGTGGTCCTGGTGACGGTCAACCCGGCCTACCAGCCGAAGGAGCTCGAGTACGTGCTGCGCCAGTCCCGGTCGTCCGGCATCTTCTACCTGCGCTCGTTCCGCGGCAATCCGATGGAGGAGTCGTTGAAGCAGGTGGCGGACGACTTGCCGGAACTTCGCGAGATCATCCCGTTCGACGAGTTCGAGGACTTTGTGGCCTCGGCGCCGGACGACGTCGAGCTTCCCGAGGTGACTCCGGACGATCCGGTCCAGATCCAGTACACGTCAGGGACCACCGGCTTCCCCAAGGGCGCCTATCTCCACCACCGCGGGATCACGAACAACGCCCGTTTCGTCGCCGAGCGTTTGGGTGTCACGCCCGGCGACGCCTATGTCAACCCGATGCCCCTGTTCCACACGGGCGGCTGCGTGCTGGGCGTCCTCGGTCCCTGCCAGCAGCAGGCGACCCTGGTCAACCTGGTCATGTTCGAACCCGGGCTCATGCTGGCGCTGGTCGAAGAACTCCGCGCCACGCACCTGCTCGGGGTGCCGACGATGCTGATCGCGGTGATGGAGCATCCCGACTTCGCCAGCCGCGACCTGTCGTCCGTCCACACCGTCTGCTCGGGCGGTGCGACCGTGCCGGCCGACCTGGTGCGGCGGATCGAGAAGACGCTCGGGGTGCAGTTCTCGATCATCTACGGCCAGACCGAGGCGTCGCCGGGCGTCACGCTGATGAAGCCGGACGACAGCGAGGAGGACAAGGCGAACACGCTCGGTCCGGTGCTGCCGCAGACCGAGATGAAGGTGATCGACCCGTCGACCGGCGCCACGTTGCCGATCGGCGAACAGGGCGAACTCTGCTGCCGCGGCTACCTCGTCATGCTCGGCTACTTCGAGATGCCGGACAAGACCGCCGAGACGATCGACGAGGACGGCTGGCTCCACACCGGCGATCTGGTGACGATGGACGATCGCGGCTATACGACGATCACCGGCCGGCTGAAGGACATGATCATCCGCGGCGGCGAGAACATCTACCCGCGCGAGATCGAGGAGCTGCTGTTCGAGCATCCCCAGGTCGCGGACGTCGCGGTGGTCGGTCTGCCGGACGAGCGCTGGGGCGAGATCGTCGGCGCTTTCGTCCGCGACGCGGATCCGTCGAACCAGGCGAGTGACGGGGAACTCCACACCTACTGCCGCGAGCACCTGTCGCCGCAGAAGACGCCCAAGGCCTGGTACCGGGTCGATGAGTTCCCGCTGACGCCGTCCGGGAAGATCCAGAAGTTCGTGCTGGTGGAGGAGTGGCGGAAGGGGGCCTACAGCGCGGCCTGAGATCTGACATGATCGCCGCTCTTCACGCAGACTTCCCTTCGCCGCTCCGCGACTAGCGAAGCGGTTGGCGCATGCAGGCTCTCAGATCCAACGTCGACGTTCGTTCGGAGCAGTTCAGGAAGAACCGCGCCGACATCCTGGAACAGATCGAGCAGGTGAACGGCCTGCTCGATCAGGTGGCCGGCGGTGGCGGGCCGGAGGCGATGAACCGCCTGCGGAGCCGCGGCAGGCTGCCGGTGCGCGAGCGCGTGGCGAACGCCCTCGACCGGGACAGCCCGTTCCTCGAGATCTCGCCGCTCGCGGCCTGGAACTCGTACTACACGGTCGGTTCCGGGTTCGTGCTCGGCGTCGGCGTGATCTCAGGCACGGAGTGCGTGATCCTCGGCCACGACCCTTCGGTGCGGGCCGGCGCCTTCAACGAGTTCAACTCGAAGAAGCTGATGCGCGGCCTGGAGATCGCCCGGATCAACCGGTTGCCCTACGTCCAGTTCGTGGAGTCGGCGGGCGCCGACCTGCGCGGCAACACCGGCGACGATCCGGACGCGCAGACGAAACGGACACTTGGGCACTTCGCCGAGTCCGGCCGTCTGTTCTACGAGATCTCCGAACTGTCCAAGATGCGCATTCCGACCGTGTCGATCGTCTTCGGCGCCTCGACCGCGGGTGGGGCGTACCAGCCCGGGATGAGCGACTACAACATCTTCGTCAAGAACCAGGCGATGGTCTCGCTCGGCGGTCCGCCCCTGGTCAAGATGGCGACCGGAGAGGACGCCGAGCCGGAGAGCATCGGCGGCGCGGACATGCACTGCCGCGTCTCGGGACTGGGCGACTACCTGGCGCAGGACGAGATGGACGGTATTCGCCTCTGCCGAGACGTGATCGCCCACCTGAACTGGCGCAAGGAAGGTCCCGGTCCGAGCCTGCCGCCCGACGACCCGGTGCTCGATCCGGAGGAACTGCTTGGCCTCGTCTCCCGGGACCTGCGCTCCCCGCTGGACATCCGCGAAGTGATCGGGCGGATCGTCGACGGATCGCGGTTCGAGGAATTCAAGCCGCTCTACGGGCCGACGATCGTCTGCGGCTGGTCCTCCATCCACGGCTACCCCGTCGGCATCCTGGGCAACAACGGCGCGCTGTTCTCCGAGTCGGCGGAGAAGGCGACCCAGTTCATCCAGCTCTGCAACCAGATCGACGTGCCGCTCCTGTTCCTGCACAACATCACCGGCTACATCGTCGGTACCGACTACGAGCAGGGCGGGATCACGAAGAACGGCTCGAAGATGATCAACGCGGTCTCGAACTCGACTGTGCCGCACCTCTCGGTCATCGTCGGCGCGTCGTACGGCGCCGGCAACTACGGCATGAGCGGTCGCGCGTACGGCACTCGCTTCACCTACATCTGGCCGACCGCGAAGATCGCGGTCATGGGCCCGGAGCAGATGGCCGGCGTGATGACGATCGTGACCCGCAGAGCGGCGCAACGGCGCGGCATCGAGTTCGACGAGGAGGCCGACCGGAAGCGCGCGGCCGGCGTCATCCACTGGGCCGAGAAGCGCTCGCTGGGTCTCTATGCGACCTCCCGGGTTTCCGACGACGGGATGATCGACCCGCGCGACACCCGTACGGTGCTCGGTCTTTCGCTGTCGGCCTGTCACAGCCGGGCGGTCGAAGGGGCGAAGGGCTATGCCGTCTTCAGGATGTGAGCACGGCGTGATCCCCGGGGTACGACGAGCAACCGCCGCGGCCGAAGGGGCACGGTGCTTCTTGCGGTCTTCAGGATGTGAGCGTGGCGCGATGAGGGCGGCATGATCACGCGGCTCCTGGTCGCCAACAGGGCGGAGATCGCGCGGCGGATCTTCCGCTCCGCGCGCGAAATGGGCATCGCGACGGTCGCGGTCTATGCCGACGGTGACGCCGATGCGCCCTTCGCGGCCGAGGCCGATGAAGCGATTGCGCTCGAGGGGCGGTCGTCAGTCGAGACCTACCTGGACATCGGCAAGGTGCTGGCCGCGGCCGCCCGCACCGGCGCCGACGCGGTTCATCCCGGCTACGGCTTCCTGTCCGAGAACGCGGACTTCGCCCGGGCGGTTACCGACGCCGGCCTGATCTGGGTCGGCCCGTCACCCAAGGCGATCGCCGCGATGGGAGACAAGCTCTCGGCCAAGGAGTTGATGCGCAAGGCGGACGTGCCCACGCTTCAGGCCGTCGAACTCGACGAAGGCGCCGACCTGGCCGCGGCGGCGGCGGAAGTCGGCTTCCCGGCCCTGGTCAAGGCCGCGGCGGGTGGCGGCGGCCGCGGCATGCGGGTGGTCGAGTCAGAAGACGAGCTGGCCGAAGCCGTCGAGGGCGCGCGCCGCGAGGCGGAGGCCGCGTTCGGCGACGGCACCGTGTTCCTCGAACGCTGGCTTGCCTCCTCGCGGCACGTCGAGATCCAGATCCTGGGCGATCTGCAGGGCAACCTCGTGCACTGCTTCGAGCGCGAGTGCTCGATCCAGCGGCGCCACCAGAAGATCATCGAGGAGGCGCCCTCGCCGGTCGTGAGCGAGGAACTGCGGGCCCGTATGGGCGCAGCCGCGGTGGCCGCCGGCCAGGCGATCGGCTACAGCTCGGCGGGGACGGTGGAGTTCCTGGTCGAGCAGCCGGCGGATGGTTCCGCTCCGACGGACTTCTGGTTCCTGGAGGTGAACACCCGCCTGCAGGTCGAGCACCCGGTCACCGAGGAGATCACCGGACTCGACCTGGTCCGGGAGCAGTTGCGGGTGGCGCAGGGCGAGGTGCTCGGATTCGCCCAGGAGGATCTGGCCATTCGCGGCCACGCGATTGAAGCGCGGCTCTACGCCGAGGATCCGGCGAACGACTTCCTGCCCCAGACCGGGCGGATCGAGCGCTGGCAGCCGGCCTCCGGATCGAACGCGCGCTTCGACTCGGGCATAGAAAGCGGCAGCGACGTCGGCATCGAGTTCGATCCGATGCTGGCCAAGGTCATCGTCGGCGCGGCGACGCGACGCGAGGCCGCGCTCCGGCTCGCCCGGGTGCTCGAGACGACGCGGGTTCAGGGGATTCGGACCAACCGGGACTTCCTGGTGGCGACACTTCGCTCACCCGAGTATCTGGCCGGCGACACGACGACCGACTTCATCGAGAGGGTGGCGCCGCAGCCACTGCGGCAGCCGTCGGCCGACGAGGTGGTCGCCGCGGGAATCTGCGTCGCGATGGCCGCTCAGCACGACCGCAGGCAGACGGCGCGGATCCATCCGACGATCGTGACCGGCTGGCGCAACACGGTGATGCCCTACGAGCGGGCCGAGTTCGAGATCGCCGCCAGCGAAACGCTTCGGGTCCAGTACCGGATCCAGCGCGACGGCCGGTTCGATACGCGCGCCACGGTCGGCGACGGCGAGCCGAGCCGGCATGCGGTCGAGTTCCATCGACGGACGGAGGATGGCGTCGAACTCGTCATCGACGGCCGCAGGTTCCGGTCGACCGTGACGCCGGATGGCGACCGCTGGCTCGTGCACGGTCCGCGCGGCGATGTCGAACTGAAGGAACTGCCCCGTTTCCCGGTCGCCGGGTTGGAAGCGGTCGCCGGCGGTCTGACGGCGCCGATGCCGGGCAAGGTGATCTCGACCCACGTCACGGTTGGAGATCGGGTCGAATCGGGTCAACTCCTCCTGGTTCTGGAAGCGATGAAGATGGAGCACCGCGTGACGGCGCCGGAGCCGGGCACGGTCTCGGAGTTCCGGGTTGGCGAGGGCGAGCAGGTGGGGAACGGCGAGTTGCTCGTGGTCATCGACGAGGATGCGGCCTAAAGGGTCCGGCGCCGAACTGCTTCGAGGAGGATTGGCATGGGGAACCAGCCGGGGACCGAATACACGCTCTACGAGGTCCGCAGTGGCGCGGCCGTCATCACGCTCAACCGACCGGAACGGCGCAACGCGCTGTCACCGGGTCTGATCACCGAGGTCTATGACCACCTGACGGCGGCCCAGGCCGACGACGCCGTCCGGTCGATCGTGATCACCGGCGCCGGAAAGGGATTCTGTTCGGGGGCAGACCTCAAGCGGCAGCCGGGCGAGGGCGAGTCGGACCGGATCGTTCCCTACCCTGATCTGCTCACTGCGATCTGGGAAGGTGAGAAGCCCGTGATCGCCGCGGTGAACGGCCACGCCTTTGCGGGTGGGCTGGGCATGGTCGCGGCCTCCGACCTGGTCATCACCGCCGAGGAGGCAATGTTCAGCTTCAGCGAAGTGCGGATCGGCGTGATCCCGGCGATCATCGCCGTCGTCTGCCTGCGCAAGCTGGGACCGCACCACGGCATGAGGCTGTTTCTGACCGGCGACCGCTTCAACGGCCGGCAGGCCGTCGAGTACGGCCTGGCCCACAAGGCGGTGCCGCGGGACGACCTGTGGTCGGTGGTCCAGGAGGAGATCGACGCGATCAACCTGGGCGGCCCGACGGCTGTCGTCGAGTGCAAGAAGCTGGTGCGGGCGGTGCCCGACATCTCGCTGGCAGAGGGGTTCGAGCTTACCCAGGGCTGGAGCCGTCGCATGTTCCAGGGCGAGGAAGCCGCGGAGGGTATGGCCGCTTTCCGCGAGAAGCGCAAGCCGAGCTGGGCCGTGGCCGTTGGCTCGGGCGGAGAGTCCTCGTGACGATTCAGCTCTACCACTGTCAGGGCGCCCGGTCGTTGCGTGCCGTTTGGACGCTGGAGGAGATGGGCATCGACTATGACCTGCACGTCCTGCCCTTCCCGCCGCGGGTGTTCAAGAAGGACTACCTCGGCACCAACCTCCTCGGCACGGTTCCCTACATGATCGACGGCGACGTCCACATGACGGAGTCTTCGGGGATCGCGAAGTACCTGGTCGACCGCTACGGCCCGACGCCGCTCGCCGTCGACGTGGACGACCCGGAGTACGGCGCGTACCTGAACTGGCTGTTCTACAGCGACGCGACGCTGACCTTTCCGCAGACGCTGTTCCTCCGTTACACGCGGCTCGAGCCCGAGGAACGCCGGGTGCCGCAGGTCGCTGAGGACTACCGGAAATGGTTCCTGGGCCGGTTGCGGCTGGTCGAGGCGGCGACCTCGGACGGGCGCGATTTTCTGTGTTGCGGCCGGTTCACGATCGCCGACATCTGCGTCGGCTACGGCCTGAAGCTCGCTGCCTCGCTCGGCATCGACGACTTCGGCGACAACGTGCGGCGCTACTGGACGGGCCTGCAGAAGGTCCCGTCATACCAGCGGATCCGCGAGGTCTGAGGCTGCGCGGAGTGGTACGGCGTCGGTTGTACCCGTCCGGTGCGTGGCCGCATTGTCGGTGCGCCGGCCCTCTGGCCGGCATCTGGATTCTGGGACTCGCCCTCGTCGCCTGTGGGCCTAGACAGAACCTGCCGACCCCCGAGCAGCCGATCGCCTACGACCACCAGGTCCACATCGAGGCGGGCCTGGAGTGCACCCGTTGCCATCGAGGCGCGGAGGAGGGGGTCCATGCCGGGATGCCTTCCGTTCAGGCCTGCGCCGGCTGTCATCGTCGTGAGATTCCCGACCACCCGGAGGTCCAGAAGGTCCTGCTCGCGAACGAGAACCGCGAGCCGATCCTCTGGGCCAAGGTCAACGTGATCCAGGACAAGGCGATGGTCCACTTCAACCACCGGGCCCATGCCCGCGCCGGCATCGAGTGCCTGACGTGCCACGGCGATGTCGCCACGATGACGGTCGCCGAGCCCGTCCGTAACGTCGCCGACATGGGGTGGTGCATCGAATGCCACCGCGAGAACGAGGCCAGCGACGACTGTCTGGCATGCCATCGGTGAGGAGGGCATGAGCGACAGCAACAGGCCGCGCGGCGAACCCCGGGTGACGATCGGCCGGCGCGACTTCTTCAAGGTCTACGCCGCAGCCGGGGTCGCGGTGCTGCAGGGTTGCCGCCGCCGGGACGAAGAGTTGATCGCGTCGCCGGTTCGGCGGAGCACGGCTCTGCCGGGAGCGTCCGTGTGGCGTCGCTCGATCTGTGGACAGTGCGGCGCCGGTTGCGAGGTCGAGGTCCGGACGGTCGACCGACTGGCGAAGAAGATCGAAGGGTTGCCGGAGGGCTTCATCAACGGGGGCGGCGTCTGCGCGCTGGGACACTCGGCGCTGCAGGAGCTGTATCACCCGGACCGGGTGACGGAGCCGATGCGGCGGGGCGCTTCGGGCGAGTTGGAACCGGTCTCGTGGGAGGAAGCGCTGGAAGCAGCGGCGACGGCGATCGCGGCCGCGCCGGATTCGACAACTGTTGTCGCCGGCGCGCCGTCGGGGCCACTCCTTGGCCTGTGGCGGCGGTTCGCGACGGCCGTCGGTGCGCCGCCGCCGGTTCACTGGCAGCCGGCCGACGCGGTTGTCGAGCGTGAAGCGGCCCGTTCGGTCTTCGGGGAGTCGACCCGCCCGGCCTATGACCTCGCCCGAGCCGACTACGTGCTCAGCATCGGGGCGCCCTTCCTCGACGGTTGGCGGAGCGCCGCCCATTTCGCAGGCTCCTGGGCTGAGCTGACCGCCGACCGGCGCGGCAAGCTGGTGCAGATCGAGGCGCGCCACTCGTTGACCGCGGCGAATGCGGACGACTGGCTGCCGGTGCGTCCGGGTAGCGAGGGTTTCTTCGCGCGCGGCCTCGCCGGTCTCCTGCTCGGATCGGGAACGGTCGGGGAGGAGGAGCGCGCGGCCTACGAGATGCTGTATCCCGAAGCACCGCCCGACCTGGCGGCCACCGCCGAACGCTGTGGCATCGACCAGACCCGGATCGAGCGACTCGGCGCCGAACTCCAGCGCAGCCGCCGGCCCCTGGTGATGGTCGGCGGCTCGGCGCTCGACGGTGAGAACGGCGTCGCCGCGGGTGCCGCCGGGCTGGCGCTCAATCGGCTGCTCGGTGCGGTGGGCCGCGAGGGCGGCGTCTTCGCCGGGGTCGACTTCGGCTTCGAAGACCGATTGGCCGGCGATGCCGAAGCGGCCCTGCCGTCGGCGACCCTGGCCGATCGCTTGACCGGGGCGCGGAACGCGAGCGTAGTTGTCGTTGCGGAGGCCGATCCGCTCCACGGGATGCCGGGGTTCGCGGCCGCCTTCGAGGGTGCGGCGACGGTGATTGCGCTCTCTGCGTTCTTCGACGACACGACGTCGCGGGCCGATCTGGTGCTGCCGATTCAGACCGACCTGGAACGCTTCCAGGCGGTGGAGCCGGACCCGGTGCGCGGCATCCCGGCGCTGCTCGTCGCATCGCCGACCGTGGCGCCGCGGGGCGAGGCCCGGCATCCGGGCGACGTGGCCCTGGCGCTCGCGGCGGCCGCAGGCAGCGCGCTGCCCTGGCCAGGTTTCCAGGAGGCCGTCGAGGCCTCGCTCAGCGATGCCTACATCGGGACGAGAGCCGATGCCGAGGGTGCCGGAGCGCTGCCGGCATCCCTGATTGCGGGCGCCCTGAACGCCCGTCAGTTCGTGCGCCGCACGACGGACGCCGGGGGCCTGGTCGGAACGGCGGAGATGCGGCGCGCGCCGGCGGGTTCTTCTCAGGTCGACGAGGACGGCGCGCCTGCCGGGCTACCCGATCCTGCTGCGATGCCGGCGCCAGTAGCGCCAGAGGGGGTGGAGTCCTTCACGCTGATCCCGTTCGAGTCGGTGAAGCTCGGCGACGGCCGCGGCGCGAACCGTCCGTGGCTGCAGGAGTTGCCGGACCCCCTGTCGACCGTGATGTGGGGGTCGTGGGCCGAGGTCGCCGCCACGGACGCGGACCGCCTCGGTGTTCGCACGGGCGACATCGTGCGGCTGACCGGTACCGCGGCCGAGATCGAACTGCCGGCGATCGTGCTGCCGACCGTGCGACCCGGTTCGGTCGGTGTGCCGGTTGGCGGCGGTCACGCGGACTACGGCCGCTACGCCCGTGGCCGGGGCGTCAACGTGAACTCGCTACTCGATCCGGACCGCCGGGTCGCTGGCGCCGGCGCGTACGCGCGGAGCGGTGTGCGGGTGCGGGTCGAGCGGCTGCGCCGGCCTCGCCGCGCCGAGCGGCCGGTGATCTACGGCCGCGGCCTGCGCCAGGCCGAGGAAATTCCGGTCGGCTGGGCGCCGCACGATGGAGAGAAGGCATGACGCGCTGGGGCATGGCCATCGATCTCGACCGCTGCACCGGCTGCGAGGCCTGCGTCGTCGCCTGCGCTGCCGAGAACAACATCCAGACCGTCGGCGAGGAACAGGCGCGCGAGGGCCGGGCGATGCACTGGCTGCGGATCGAGCGCTACTACGAGGGCGAGTTCCCCAACGTCCGCACCCGCTTCATGCCCGTGCTCTGCCAGCAATGCGGCGCCGCTCCCTGCGAACCGGTCTGCCCGGTCTACGCCACGTACCACAACCCGGAAGGGTTGAACGCGATGGTGTACAGCCGCTGCATCGGCACGCGGTTCTGCGCGAACAACTGTCCTTACACGGTGCGGGTCTTCAACTGGTTCGACGCCGAGTTCCCGGCGCCGCTCGATTCCCAGTTGAACCCCGACGTGAGCGTCCGCCCCGGCGGCGTGATGGAGAAGTGCACCTTCTGCGTCCAGCGCATTCAGGCCGGCAAGGACGAGGCGGCCCAGGAAGAGCGTGACGTCGCGGACGGCGATGTGAAGACAGCTTGCCAGCAGTCGTGCCCGACGAAGGCGATCGCGTTCGGCGATCTCGAGGATCCGGACAGCGAGGTGTCGAGGTGGGCCGAGTCGCCGCGAGCCTTCAGCCTGCTCGGCGATCTTGATACGCGGCCGGGAGTCGTCTACCTGAGCGGTACGGAGTGGCGGGAGCCGGCGGAGTGACGAGCGAAGTCCAGGCCTCGGCCAAGGCCCTCGACGGCGAGTTGCTTGGCCGCCTCGACCGGCGGCGTCCGGGCCTGCTCGTCGGCTCGCTCGCCAGCGGCGCCCTGGTCCTGGTGTTCCTCTATTGCTGGGGCTACCAGATCACGAACGGCATCGGCGTCACCGGCATCAACCGGCCGGTGTTCTGGGGCTTCTACATCATCAACTTCGTCTTCTGGATCGGCATCAGCCACGCGGGCACGCTGATCTCGGCGATCCTGCGGGTGACGAAGGCGGAGTGGCGGCGGCCGGTCACGCGTTCGGCCGAGGCGATCACCCTGTTCGCGCTCGCGATCGGCGGCCTCTTCCCGCTGATCCACCTCGGCCGGGTGGCGATCTTCTACTACATGATCCCGTACCCGAACAGCCGGATGCTGTGGCCGAACTTCCGCTCGCCGCTGGTGTGGGACATCGCCGCGATCACGACCTACATCATCGGCAGTGCCCTCTACCTGTTCCTGCCGCTGATCCCGGACGCGGCGGTCATGCGGGATCGCGCGGCGGCCGGTCTCAAGAAACGCTTCTACGCGGTTCTGGCGCTCGGCTGGCGCGGCACCGCGCAGCAGTGGCACAGCCTGGAGTGGGGGATCCGGATTCTGGCGGTCGCGATCATTCCAGTGGCCGTCTCGGTCCACACGATCGTGTCCTGGGACTTCGCGATGACCCAGACGCCGGGCTGGAAGAGCACGATCTTCGGGCCGTACTTCGTCGTCGGGGCGATCTTCTCGGGGATCGCGGTGCTGATGATCGCGATGGCGCTGCTCCGGCGCGGCCTCGCGCTCGAGCGCTTCCTGACCGACCGGGTGTTCAACAACCTGGGGCTCCTGTTCGTGACGATGTCCCTGGTCTGGGGCTACTTCACGTTCGCCGAGCACCTGACCGTCTGGTACAGCGGCGATCTGTTCGAGAAGAACGTGCACCATGTGTTGCTGCACGGCGACTTCGCGGTCCCGTTCTGGACGATGGTCGTGGTCAACCTCGTGATTCCGGTCGCCGTGCTCTCCTTCCCGCGGGGGCGGCGGCCGCTGCCGACTGCCCTGGTCGGCTGCGGCGTGCTGGTCGGCATGTGGCTCGAACGGTTCCTGATCGTCGTGCCGGCCCTGTCGACGCCGCGGCTGGCCTACAGCATCGGCGACTACCTGCCAAGCTGGGTGGAGCTCGGGATCATGATCGGTGCGATCGGCGTCTTCGCCTGCCTGTACTTCACCTTCACCCAGTTGCTGCCGATCGTCTCCGTGTGGGAGATGCGGGAAGGCTGGCGGCACGCGGGGAGTGGCGGCGAGAGCGGGCAGACTTCCGAGCCCGCGCCGAGGTCTCCCTCTCCGTCACCGGTGCCGGGAGGAGGGGCTGCATGACCGCGCCCGTCCAGGACCACGTCGTCGAAGCCGTGTTCGAGCGCGTCGAGGACGTGCGGGCGGTCGTCGAATCCGTGCTGGAGTCAGGGGTTGCGGCCTCGCAGGTCGAAGTGCGCAGCCCGGCGCCGCTGGAAGAAGACGAACTGCCGCTGCCGAAGCCGAAGTCCCGGGTACTGCTGTTCGCCCTTGCCGGGGCCGTCCTCGGCGGCCTGACCGCCTTCGGCCTGGCGGCCGGCACCGCGCTGGCTTACCCGTTGCCGACGGGCGGCATGTCGATCGTCGCCGGGCCGCCGGTCGGCGTCGTGACCTACGAGGGCACAGCGCTCGGACTGATCATCGTGACGGTCCTGCGCGTGCTCTGGGAGGGCGGGCTGCTACCAGGCCGGGCGATCCGGAGCGGCCGCGGCCGGGCTTCGGAGCTGGATCATCACGTCGCCAACGGCCGGTTGTTGCTGAGGATTCATGGTTTGAGCGAGAACGAGGCCGGCCAGCTACGCGAGCTGTACCGGCCTCGTGCCTTCAGGCATCGCTGAAGGCGGCACCTCTGGACGATTCGTCTAGTAGGTCAAGCGGAGACCGACCTCGAAGCTCCGCGGCTGCCGGTAGGCGCTCGCTGTGTGCTGGTCGACGCCGGCGCAACCTGGGAGGCTGCCGCAGATGCTTGTGACCTGCTCGCTGTCGAGCGCGTTGTGGACCGAACCGATCACGTTGAGCCGGAGATTCCCGGGAAGATCGAAGTACCTGGTGACATAGAGGTCGATGCGGTACTGATTGTCGGGTGCTTCGCGGCTGCCCCGTGGTTCCAGGAACTCCGTGCCATAGGGATCTCCAGGCTGTGTCGACGAGTAGACGAAGGGAGACCACCAGAACGTGCGGAATCCGACTCCGAAGTCAAGCGGCAGGTCGACATAGCCGTTGAACTTGACCCGATGCTTGCGGTGATCCGCCATGTAGCCGTACCGGTTGTCGAAATGCACGGGGTAGACGTCGAAGGCCGTGCCAGCGTTCTGCGTGTAGCCGACGTTGCCCTCTGAGTCGGAGCGAGTGTAGGAGCCTCGGAGTTCCATCCAGTCGGTGAACCGGGAAACGAACTCAAGAACCGCTCCTCTGTACTCCCGGGTTAAGCCGGGCAGGTTCGCCATGACGTAGTAGTCACAATCGGCGCCCTCGCGAGGAGTCGGTATATTGCCGTTGCAGGTGTCCTCGAAGATGTCTGAGGTTTCCTTGTCAATGTAGGTCAGGGCGATCGACGTTCGGCGCGCCAGATGCCTCTCGACGCCCACCTGCCACTGGTCCGCGAACGTCGGTCTGAGGTCCGGCACGATCGTGCTCGGTGTGCTGGCGAACGTCGTGTTGAAGAACCATCCGTTGGGATCGAACCCCACCGGATCGCTCGTCCAGTTCGGGAACGTGAGGCCCCCGACAGTCTGCTCGCCGGGATACGCGTCGCGGCAGTTGGCACCAAGGCTGGACCTGAACGTCGAACAGGAAATCCACCGAACAGTAGGCTCCGAATTCACTCTTGCGAAGCTGGGCAAGGTCAGAGCGTTGGGGTGCATGTAGCGGCCCCAGTTCGCCCGGACGACCGTCTTGGAGTCGCCGGTGATGTCCCAGGCGAAGCCGATGCGAGGCTGAAGCTTGGACATGTCGGCCACTTCCTCGCCAACATCGTTCGTGAAGGAAACCTCGTCGTTTCGGACACCGAACTTGAGAGTCAGATTGGGCGTGGCTCGCCAAGTGTCCTCAGCGTATGCCGTGAGAGAGCGACCATCGTTGTTGGTCGATGCCTCTATCGGCGAGAAGAGAAAAGTGTAGGGCTGGCCGAATCGGTCGCCGAAGGAGTAGCCGCCACCAGTCGAGTTGTTTTGCGTACGGAAGAAGTTGTCCGCGTGGACGATGCCGAATCGCAGCTCATGGTCGCCGGCGGCGCCATCCGTGAACCACGTGAGACTCGTGTTGTACTCATCGCGCTCGCGATCCGAGAACTGCTGGTTGGTGTAGTTGACGGTACGGGAGCCATCGCCGAACGAGTCGACATGTCCGATCGTGTCGAAGTCGCCGCTTTCCGGATAGGCATCTAGCGAGTTGCGAATGATGGTTGCTTGGAACTCCCACTGAAGATTGGAGGTGGGCACGGCCAGCAGGGTGGCGCCCACGATCTGCGCTGCCTGATCCTGTCGGCTTCCCGCCTCAGCGGCGACGAGGCGACCAGCATTGTCGTTATGGATGGCTGTGTCTTCGCCGTGGTAGCGACCAACGATCTGGTAGTCGTCTCGGGCTTGCCAGGTGATTCTGCCGAAGAGGTTCGTGCCATCGAAGTCCCTGGTCAGCACAGAGCCGGTGGGAGTGCCCTTGGAGCGCACTGGATTCGCGGCGGTGCTGAACCAGAGCTTGTCTCGGGTGATGGGACCTCGGAAGGTAACGCTTGGTTCGGAGAACTCCGTGATGTTGGCGTCCTTATCGAAGTGCTCGCCGTTCGTGTTGAAGTCGGTATCGCGGTAGCGGAGATCGACGGAGCCCGCAAAGCGGTTGCCCCCGGCCTTGGTGACGACATTGATGACGCCACCGGTAGCCCCTCCGTAGCGCGCCTCGTAGCCCCCGAGTTCGAAGTTCACTTCCTGGATCGCGTCGTAGGGGAGATTGAGACCCCAGGTGGCGGTCACGGGATCGGTGGTGTTCGCGCCATCCACGTACCAGGCGTTTTCGCCCAGGGTTGAGCCGTAGACGTTTGGATTGGAGCCGCCGGCGACGCCGCCCGCCTGTTCAAGCATCGTCTGGTAGCTGCGGAAGAGCGAACTGACGGCAGCCTTCTCAAGATAGTCCGTGGAGAAGGTGACGGCCGTAGAGACCTGCTCCGGGTCAACGACCGGGGTTTCCGCGGTTACGACGACTTCCTCGGCGAACTCGCTGACCAACATGGAGAACCTGACCTCCGTAGCGCGGTTGAGGCGGACTTCAACCTCGATCCGCTGCTGAGGAACGAAGCCGTCCAGTTCGGCGTCGACGGTGTAGACACCCGGTGGCAGGCTGGGGAAGCTGAAGCTGCCTTCAGCGTCGGCGAAGTCGGTGCGAGAGCCCATCAGGTTGGGCGAGTTGACGGTGATCGTGGCGCCTGGAAGCGGCGCGCCGTCGGCGTCCATGACCTGGCCGGCAAGCCGGCCGGTGAGCTGAGCGGCCGTCGGGGCGGCCAAGAAAGCAAGCGCCAGGGCGGCGCATAGACCGAGGACCGCGCCTCGGCTCAGGCCGGTACGGTTTCCCCGGTTGTTGGTTTGAAGATGTGACACGAAGGAAGGCCCTCCTGGTTGCGGGGCACAAGGCCGTTCAGCAAGGCGGGTGCCAGTTGTTGTGACGAGGGTCGGACGAGCACCCGGTCGGGCCGTTTGGTGTTGTTTCTACGCAGGTTTCCCGAGTTCGGGCGTCGGTTGTCTCTCAGACGTGCCAGGATGGCGATTCACTGTCCTGGACGGATCTCCTTCGAGTCGCTGGATCCAGCGGATCCATGATTTGGCTCCCGGATTCCGGTTCTTGAATCGGCCGGCCACCGAAGCGGTACCCGCGTGGCTCGGCCTGTGGCGCCAGCGCGCCTGCTGCGATAGCTTCGCGGCCTCAAATCACAGCGCTCTCTATCTGGGAGAAGGAGCAAGCGAGCCATGCCCGATCTCGACCCGTTCGGCATCGACGCCGAGTTGTACGACCTTTCGATGTCCGAGGAAGCGAAGCCGCTTCTGACCAAGGTCAAGAACTTCGTGGCCGACTACGTCGAGCCGATCACCGAGGAGTACTACCGCCGGGGTGAGGGGAGAGAGGACCGCTGGAGCTACGGTGAAGGGCAGTTGGAGCTGCTCGACGGGGCCAAGGCGAAGGCCAGGGAGATGGGCCTGTGGAACTTCTTCCTGCCGGACGCGGAGACGGGCGAGGGGCTGAAGAACCTCGACTACGCCTACATCGCCCAGGTGCTTGGCAAGAACCCGCTCGCCTCGCAGTGCATGAACTGCAGCGCGCCGGACACCGGCAACATGGAGGTACTCGAGCGCGTCGGCACGCCGGAGCAGAAGGAGAAATGGCTGGAGCCCTTGCTCAACGGTGAGATCCGGTCGTGCTTCGGCATGACGGAGCCGAACCTGGCTTCGTCCGACGCGAAGAACATCGGCACCCGGGCCACCCTCGACGGCGACGAGTGGTTGATCCAGGGAGAGAAGTACTACATCTCCGGCGCCGGCGACCCGCGTTGCAAGATCATGATCTGCATGGTGAAGACGAGCCCCGGTGGGCCGGCCCATCGCCAGCAGTCCCAGATCCTGGTGCCGATGGACACCCCGGGCGTGAACGTCCTGGGACCGATGAAGGTCTTCGGGCACGACCACGCACCTCACGGCCACATGCACATCAAGCTGGACAACGTCCGGGTGCCGAAGGAGAACATCCTGCTCGGCGAGGGCCGCGGCTTCGAGATCTCCCAGCTCCGACTGGGGCCCGGCCGGATCCACCACTGCATGCGGTCCGTGGGCCAGGCCGAGAAGGCCCTCGACCTGATGGTCAAGCGCGGCATGTCCCGCGAGGCCTTCGGCCGGCCGATCATCCAGCTCGGCAAGAACATCGAGCTCGTGTCACGCGCACGGATCGACATCGAGGCGATGCGCCTGATGGTGCTCCGCGCCGCCAAGGCGATGGACGTGCTGGGCAACCGCGAGGCGCGGGTCTGGGTCCACGCGGTCAAGGCGATGGTCCCCGAGCGTACCTGCCAGATCATCGACCAGGCGATCCAGATGCACGGCGCCACCGGCGTCTCGCAGTGGACCCCGCTCGCCGACATGTACACCGGCCAGCGGACGCTGCGTATCGCGGACGGCCCGGACGAGGTCCATCACCTCGTCGTCGGCCGCGCCGAACTGCGGCGGTACACGGAGGAGAGCGCGCCGAACTAGCCGGAGACGCGGCGTCGTCGGTTACACCCGCCCGGGCGAGCGCCGGAAGGCCGTCCCTGCGGCCGCTCGCGCTTGATCGGACGATGAGGAGTCGGCGCTCGCTGCGGTCGGCTGCGCTCCGGTTGGGCGTCAGTCGATGTAGGGCATCGGCCGTCGCTTGCCGACAGCCCGCTGGGACGGCCTTCCGGCGCTCGCCCAGGCTGGAGGTCGTCTACGTGGCGTCCTGGTGGCCCGCGGTTGGGGCTCGTGCGTCGACAACGCCAAGTCCTGCGTACAGTGATTGACTAGGGATCCCCGGTGCTGGCGGCGTTCTGGCTGAGCGTCGGTGGGATCCGCGCGAGGCGGTTACCGGCTTACTTCACGTACACCGGATTCGAGTAGATCCACGTTCGCCATTCGCCGTCGACCTCTAGCCAGCCTTCGACTCGGTAGGCACCAGGGCGGTCGAGGCGGTGGGTGAAGGTTCGGGCTTCGGTAGCGGCGATCTCTTCGCCGTTGCGGATGAGTCTGATGTAGGCGGGTAAGGGGAAGTGGGCCTTGAGTTCCGCCGTTCCTCTTGCATCTAGCGTCCACTCATCGCCCATGATGGCGGCCGGCGCTCCGGGTTCGCCGACGAAGAACTGGAAGCCGGTCGGGTCGGCCAGCCAGTCGTGGGCGACGTAGACGTGGCCCGCGGCGACGGCGGCGCGGATGGATGCTTCGTCCAGTACCGGAGCCAGGATGTGGGTCGTTGAGTTGTGCATCGACACCCAGTAGGGGTCCAGGTCGTAGCGGCCGATGACGTCACCGGGCTCGTGGTCGCGAACCAGTTCCGGGATTCGTGGCGCGTCGGCCGTCGTCAGGACCCGCATCTCGTCCGGATCGTCGACGATCGTGCCGACGCGGACGGAGTTGTCGTCGACCTTGATCACGACCAAGACCTGGTTGTGGTGGCAGTCGTTCGCGTTGACGCCGACGATCCGGCGGCGGGCCGTTTCCCGGTCCCACTTGGCGAGGTAGAGAGCCGGGTAGTCGAACTGGGCGCCGAAGACCTCCTCGGGGTACAGCTCGACGGCACGGGCCAGGGCCTTCGACTGGTCCGGGTCGACGATCCAGGCGACCAGGGCGCGCATCGAGTCGCCGTCGTCGAGGGCGTCGGCGTGGCGGTTGTAGATCTCCATGCCGGCCAGGCCGTCCATCGGATGGTCGACCCGCTCTTCGACGTGGGAGAGGAAGGCCATGCCGGCGCCGCGGTTAACCTGGCGGAGCAGGCCGGCGGCGTCACCGGCCATGTACTCGACGACCGACGCCTCGGGGTGGATCAGGAAGCCGTGCGCCTCCGAGCCAGGGACAAACAGAACGCCGTCGCGAAGTCCGCGCCAACCGTCCATGAAGTCGCGCGGCGGCCGGTAGTGGTCGGACAGGAAGACGACATCGACATCGATCCGCCTGGCGTCCCGGAGCAACTCCTCAGGCGTGCCGCCGGTGTGATCCGAGTCGCCGGCGTCGGCGTGGAACACGCCGCGGTAGTCGGTCAGGCCGGGGAGGGGCGGCGGCGGCTGAACCGCCGCGCGTAGCCGTCCGATGTCTGCGTGCGCCGCCGCGAGGCGCTCGGCGCTCAGACGTTCGAGAGTGGTCCAGCGTCGTGGCGGCGGTTCGCCGGACCTCGATTCCTGAGCGTGGCTCCAGGCGGACGCGGCGGCCAGAAGGCCGCAGGCGACAGCCTGGAGCCGCAACCTCACAAGGAGTAGACCCGGGCGGCGGTCCGGTAGAACATCGCGTCCTGCTCGTCGTCCGGGAACCCGGCCGCGATCTTCTTCAGGCCGTTGTACATGGCGTGGTAGGGGATCGAGAACTTGTCGACCGGGAAGTTGCTCTCGAACATGCAGCGGTCGGGACCGAAGCACTCGATCGTGTGCAGGTAGTAACGGCGCTGGGCGGCTACGAGTTCGTCCGAGGTCGCAGGCGTGGCCCGGGTGTTCCAGCCGAAGCCGTTGTCGGGCATCGCCAGGCCCCCGATCTTGGCGACGACGTTGGGGCACTCGGCGATCTCGGCGATGTCGTCCTTCCAGCTCTCGAAGATCTCCTCGCGCTTGTCCGCGTAGGGGCCCACGCCCAGCGGCGTGCCGAAGTGGTCGAGGATCATCGTCGTTTCGGGCACTGCCCGAGCCAGATCGGCGAAGTCGCCGTTCTGGTGGTGGTAGTGCCAGGTGTCGAAGGTCAGGCCGCGCTGTCCCAGCACCGCCATGCCACGCCGGAAATCGTCACGGGCGTAGAGTCCCTCGGGCGCCCGGCCGGCGATCCGCAAGGCTTCGGGGTGGGGATCGCGGGCGCCGGAGTGGCGGATGCCCCGGAACAGGCCGTTGCCGGCCTCCTCGTGGGCGTCGAGCACTTCCGCTACGCCTTCGCCAAGGGTCAGGTTCGCGTGGCTGACAATGCCCGAGATCACAGCACCCTCGCCTTCGGCCGAGGCGGCGGCGTTTTCGGCCACGAACTCCGTCTCACCCACGCACCGCAGGTGCTCGGGACCGTCCTCGCGGTAGCAGGCTCTGCACTCCACGAACACCGTCTTCTCGATGTTGTGGCTCTCGCCGTCCGTGCCGATCGCCTCCGTGTCGCCCCACAGGTCCTCGAGCAGGTAGTCGCCCGTGGGCCGCCGCCACAGGTGATGGTGCGGATCGACGATCCGCCGCGACGGGTCGACGGTTTCTTCCTGAACCTGGGCCAGCCACCCGGCCGTGCCGGGCTTGGGTGCGGACATTGGGCGCCTCCTCTGTCGTCTTGAGGGGCGCTACCCTAGCAACGGAATTGCCGGTCCCGTTGCTTTCCGGTCAGTGCTCGTAGTCGCGGTGATGCTCGGCCAGCAGGTCGCGGCCGAAGTCGCCGTCGAAGTCGCGCCAGACCGTGTGGCTGTGGTTGGCGTTGTTCTGGACGTTGTCGTACTCGATGACGAAGTCCGGCGCCTGGACGCGGTAGTAGTGGGGCGCTCCGGGGTCGCCCGATCCCATCCAGGCGAAGTGGATCGCATTCCCGGCGGCCTTGACCTGGGCGCGGCGCCGTTCGGCGAGGTCGGGCGGCACGTTGCCGGCGTACTCCTCGATCAGCGCGTCCAGCAGAGCCCGCTGCTCCTCGCTGAGGGCGCTTGCCGGCAGGCCCTTGGGAACCTGGCGCTCGACGCGCGGCTGGTTCGAGCTGAAGATGTCGCGGGGTGCCTCCTCGCCGATCGTGGCCCGTTCACGCTGCTCCTCGTCCAGGGACTCGAGCAGGGCCCGGGCAAGGTCTTCTTCGCTCCCCAGGGCGCGGAGTCCCTCGCGCGGCCCGCTCGGCACGCGGTGCGGGTTGGCGCCCAGGAACAGCGGCGTGGAGGCGGTCGCCTCTCCGGCGACGACTGTGAAGTTGAGCGAGACGTGGTGCCCTTCGAAGCTCCAGCCCCAGTCGCCGTCCTCGCTGGGTTCGCCGAAGAACGTGACGTGGTAGCGGAGGGGGTCGCGCATCGACGTGAACCGGTTGGCGCCGGCCGCTTCCTCGAGCCTGCGCAGCACGGTTTCAAGACTCATCACGGTGGTCGTCTTGCCGTAGCCCGTGCGGCTGAGCGATGCGCTGAGCAGGGCGTGGAGCAGGTGGTGCTGCGCCGGGTCCATGTCCAGCATCGAAAGCCCCTTGCGCTCCTTGGGGATGAAGTGCCAGTCGACTCTCTCGGCGGCGTTGAAGTCGAGCATGACCGTCTCGCGCTGGCCGGCGGTCAGGGCGGCGAGGAGGTTGTTCGCGGCCGAGGCCATCGTGTCGGAGGTTCTGTCGTTCCCGGCCGCGCCGAGGAAGCCCGCGGCGCCGGCGCAGCCCAGTGCGAGCAGCAGCATGCGTGTCGACATCGTACGTCTCCTGGTGGAGGTGGGGTGAAGTGCACGATATCGTGCCGTTGCGATGGCTGGCGCCCGGTTCCGAAGCGGATGGGACCGGACTCGGTTGATCGTCCTTCTGCTGGCTCCGATCCTGACCGTCCCGCATCTCGCGGCGGCCGAGGATGGGCCTGTCATGGAGGCGCTCCGCATCAAGCAGCCTGTTCGTGTGGACGGTGAGTTGACGGATTCCGCCTGGTCCACGACCGAGTGGGCGGGCGGCTTCGTCCAGCGCCAGCCGCGCACCGGCGAGCCGTCGAGCGAGTCGACCCAATTCGCGATCGCGTACACGCCCGACACCATGTTCGTCGCGGTGCGGGCGAACGACCGCGAGCCGGCGAGGATCGTCGCGAAGGAGATGGAGCGGGACAGCGACCTGTTCCAGGACGACTCGATCCTGCTGCTCTTCGACACCTTTCACGACGGGCGCAACGCCTACCTGTTCCAGACCAACCCGAACGGCGCGCGTACCGACGCGCTGGTTACCGACGAAGGCAGGGACGTGAACTGGGCCTGGGACGGCGTCTGGGATGTCGCCGCGCGCAGGACGGGGCAGGGCTGGGTGGCGGAGATCGCGATTCCGGTCTCGACGTTGCGTTTCGATCCCCGCGGCGAGGTGTGGGGCCTGAACGTGCAGCGGGTGATCCGGCGCCGAAACGAAGAAACCTACTGGGCGCCCTTGCCGCTGGAGGCGAGCCGCAACAGTGACCTGGTGCAGTACCAGCAGGTCGCCGTCTACCGGGTGTCGCTGGCCGGGGAGATGACCGGACTGCGAGGGCTTCGGCCGTCGCGCCAGCTCGACATCGTGCCCTACGCGGTCGCCGGTCAGAGCGACGACCGGGTCCTCGGGAGCAGCAGAGACGACTTCGACGGCGGACTGGATCTGAAGTGGGGGCTCACCCGTTCCCTGGTGCTCGACCTGACGTACAACACGGACTTTGCCGAGGTCGAGGTCGACGACCAGCAGGTCAACCTGACCCGGTTCTCGCTGTTCTTCCCGGAGAAGCGGGACTTCTTCCTTGAGAACGCGGGCGTCTTCGACTTCGGGCCGCGGCCTCGAGTGCCGTGGGGCCAGCCATTGATGAGGCCGTTCTTCTCCCGGCAGATCGGGCTCGAAGGCGGTCGCACGGTGCCGATCGACGTCGGTGCGCGGCTCACGGGGCGGGCGGGCGGCTGGAACATCGGCGTTCTGGGGATCGGCACTGCCGGCCTCCCGGCGGGGGAGGATGGAGAGCGTGCGGTGCCCGCGGCGACGTACGGCGTGGCCCGGTTCACCAGGAACATCGGCGAGCGGTCGACGATCGGAGGCATCTTCACCCAGCGCGGCCGGGAAGGGCACGGCAGCGAACGGCTGGCGGGCCTGGACTTCGACCTGAAGCCGACCCAGCGGACGGAGGTCTCGGGATTCTGGGCGGAAAGCGACCTCGGGTTGGGTGGGGCCGAGGAGGAGGACAACCAGACCCGGGGCGCGGGCTTCGCCTACCAGGGGCCGGAGTTCAGCGCCACCGCGGACTACGTGGAGGTGCAGCCGGACTTCGAGCCGACGGCCGGTTTCCTACTGCGGCGGGACTTCAGGATGTTCTATCCGCGCCTGGAGTTTCGGCCCAGGATCGAGAAGTGGGGCCTGCTCAACTGGTGGTCCGACCTCGGTGTCGAGCGCTTCGAACGGAGCAGCGACGGCCGGTTGGAGAGCGAGAGAATCGCCTTCTCGCCTCTCGGCTTCGCCACCGAGAGCGGTGAGTTCCTGTGGCTCGGCCGGCGCTGGTCCAAGGAGCAGTTGTTCGAGCCGTTCGAGATCTCGCCGGGCATCGTCGTTCCGACCGGCCTGTACGACAACGATGGCTTTGCGGGTGGTTTTTCCACCAGCGGCAAGCGGCCGGTCTGGTACGACAGCCTGACGTTCTGGGGAGGGTTCTTCGACGGCGACTGGCTGACGACGTCGTCGACCGTGACTCTTCGGCTGTCGAGGCGGCTGCGGACCTCGACTTCCTGGTCGTACACCGACGTGTCGCTTGCCGCCGGGAGTTTCAGCTTCGATCAGTTCCAGCAGCGGTTGGACGTTTCGTGGACCCCCAATGTTCGTCTCAACTTGCTCGCTCAGTACAACACGGCGGACGAACTGCTCGGCGTGAACGCCCGCTTCCACTGGATCTACCGGCCCGGATCGGACCTGTACGTCGTCTACAACGAGAACTGGACCGCGGAGGCGATCCA
Source organism: Acidobacteriota bacterium (assembly GCA_026707545.1). NCBI lineage: Bacteria > Pseudomonadati > Acidobacteriota > Acidobacteriota bacterium. The sequence continues at coordinate 479,643 of JAPOWR010000002.1, forward strand.
CCGACGAGTGCCCCTCGGCCGGCAGGTGATCGTCAAGCTGAACTACCGCATGCAGCGCTGACGTTCGACCGGGCGGCCGGTGTGCCGCTCGTTCAGGCGACGCTCGGGTCCGGCTGCACCGAGAGTGCCCGCACCACGAAGGAGGAGCGCCCGCTGTTCTCCTCCCAGAGACCGACCGCCAGGCGGTAGCTCCCGGGCGCCAGCAGCAGACCGCTGCGGACGGCGATGTACTGCTCTCCCGCCGCCTCGAGTTCGGCCAGAGGCACCCTGAGATCGAAGTCGAAGTGCTGGGGCGGCATCCGGCTCCCGTCGTCGCGCTGAACCTGCAGCACGACGCGGTAGGTGCCGCTGGCAACAGGGTTTCGGGCAGCTCGCACCGGCACGAGCTCAAGCTCGCCGATGCGCAGGCTGGCAACGACCTCGAGCGGCGTCTGCCCTTGGCTTCGGCCCTTCGGCGGGTCGGCGACCCGGCGGACCTGGACCTCCATGTTGTGCGGATTCTCTTCCCAGCCGAACAGCAGGGTGCCCCAGGCGCGACTGGCGAGGTTCTGCTGGATCGTCACCGGCACATAGCTGGCGCGGTAGCGCACCTTGCCGTGCCGAGCCGCGGACCGCTTCCGCAACCGGAGTGTGACCTCCCGGATACCGGTATCGCCCATCGAGTCGGGCGGTGCGAAGGAAAGCGAGTAGTAGGTCGAGATGTCGACCCTGGTCGACTGCAGGAACTCGCCGACACCGGTCTCGGCGGCGAAGGACAGGCCGCCGGTCAAGCCGGCCAGACTCTCCATGCCGGAGCGAACATCCGACAGTTCGACGATCGAGCCTCGCCCCGCGGCGCTCTCACCCAGATCGCTGATCGACGGGTCGACCACCGGCGGTTTGAGCGGATAGAAGGTGACGCGGTGCGTGTTCGCCAGGGCCGCGAGTTGTTCGAAGGCGTCCGCGCAGCTCAGTTCCGCGGCCAACGTCTGGAAGGACATAGCGCCTCCGTCGTCGAGTTGGGGGTTGTTGGAGGGCAGGCCCATGTCGTCGGCCCGGTCGACGCCGAAGGGCAGGTGGTTGCGGTCGTGCATCTGGAGAGTGCCGGGAGCCCGGATCAACTCGTCCCCTTCGAGCTGACGCGATGCGCCCGCGAGCCGGTCGTACATCGTCTTCGCCGCGCTGTCGAGCGGATGGCGTGGCAGGCCGTCGCTCACGAACAGGATCGCCTTTCGGCCGGGGACGAAGGCCAGGGCCTCGACCAGGGAGCGCACGGCGGCGACGGTCTGCAGGGTGTCGAGCCGCAGAGCTTCGCCGTAGTTGCGCAGGTTCGACTCGACGCTGGCGAGAGACGCTTCGCCGAGCCGGTAGCGGCTGCCCTTGGCGGCCATCAGCCGCAGAGCGTCGCGCAGGGCCACAGAAGCTACGCGCTGCTGGTTGCGGAGACCGGTAGCCGGCGGTTCGCGGTCCGAGATCGCGGTGATTACCGCCTTGACGGCATCGCGGTCGCGTGTGGGCGAAAGCAGCGGTTCGAGGCGCTCCCCGAAGGCGGCAGCCGCAACCCAGGTGGGATTCGCCTCGATCTCCGCGTCCAGGGCCCCGGCGATCTCGGCCAGGGCCATGTCGCGGTGCTTCCGCTGCAGGTGCCGCTCGTCGATGAAGAGCAGGAGCGTGAGGCGGCCGCTGATCGTCTCGCGCAGTTCCTCCCCGGCCGAAACACTCAGGATCTCCACCGGCTCTCCCTGTACCTTGAGATCGAAGTCGTCCTTCGTCAGGCCGGTGACGGGTCGGTCGGAAGAGTCGGTCACCACGGCGTCGAGGCTGATCAGCCGCACGTCGATCGACTCGCGCAGGACGATGTCCTCGCGGATCGGGCGCTGGTCCGGCGGTCGGTCGTCCGGTGCCTCCTCGGCTGGCGGCTCGGTCTGCGCGGCTGCCTGCGGGGGGGCGTGCCAGAGCGTCAGGGCGATGGTCGCGGCCGCGGCGACGGTTGCCGCCAGCCGTTCCGCGGAGCTTCGGAAGAGTCGTGAACCGGGCAAGGCGGCTTCATGTTAACTGGCCTCGTTCACCGGCCTGGCCGCCCGAACCGCGGGCCGCGACGGCTGCTATCCTCACCGTTCCCGGCTCAGAGGATAGGAGATCGTGTGATGAAGCGGAGTCTCATCGAGCGAACGGCGGTCGTGGTGCTGTTGGTGGCCGTCCTTGCGGCGGCGCCGGCCTCGGCGCAGGGTACGGACTACACGGCGCCGCGCACCCATGACGGCAAGCCCGACCTGAACGGGATCTGGCAGGCCCTGGGTGCGACGCATTGGGACATCGAGGCCCACGCGGCCCGTCATGGACCGGTCGTCAAGATGGGCGCTCTGGGCGCCGTCCCCGGCGGCCTCGGCGTCGTCGAGGGCGGGAAGATCCCCTACCTGCCGGATGCGCTGGAGTTGCGGAACAGCAACCGGGAGAACTGGCTGGAGCTCGACCCGGCGGTCAAGTGCTACATGCCGGGTATCCCTCGGGCCAACTACCTGCCCTTTCCCTTCCAGATCGTCCAGACGCCGGATCACATCCTCATCGCGTACGAGTTCGCCAGCGCCAGCAGGGTGATCTACATGAACCGGCCCGACTTCGAGGCTCCCTTCGATACGTGGATGGGGCACTCGCGGGGACGCTGGGAGGGTGAGACCCTGGTGGTCGACGTGACCAGCCAGGTGCCCGACACCTGGTTCGACTCAAGCGGCAACCACCACACGGATGCGATCCACGTCGAGGAGCGCTGGACCGCGACGAGCCCCTACCACCTTCAGTACGAGGCGACGATCACGGACGAGAACGTGTACAGCGAGCCCTGGAAGATCAGCCTGCCGCTCTACCGGCGGATCGACCCGAACATGCAGCTCCTGGAGTTCAAGTGTGTCGAGTTCGCCGAGGAACTGATGTACGGGCACCTGCGCAAGGGCGCCGATTCAAGTCCCTGACTCCCAAGCTGAACGTCGAAGAGGAGACAACGATGAAGTTCCAGCGGATCGTTCTGCTCGCCGCAGGCGCGGCCGTAGTGATCGCCATACCCGTCGCGGCTCACCACGCCTTCTCGGCCGAGTTCGACGCCGACCGGCCGCTCCAGCTTCGCGGCACGGTGACGAAGATGGAGTGGATCAATCCCCACGCATGGATCCACCTCGAGGTCGCGAACGACGACGGCACGTCGACGGTCTGGATGGTGGAAGGCGGAACGCCGAACACGCTCGCCCGTCGCGGCTTCACCAAGAACTCGCTCTTACCCGGGACCGAGATCGTGGTCGACGGCTACCAGGCCAAGGATGGGTCGAACAAGGCGAACGGCCGTGACCTGACCTTCCCGGATGGCCGGAAGCTGTTCATGGGCTCGTCGGGCACCGGCGCTCCTCGCGACGGACGCGACCCGACCGAGCCACCTCGGTAGGAGGCCGCCAGTTCCTTGGGCGGTGAGGGGCGAAGCTACTCGCCGCCGCTGCTCGCGGCGCTTCGCGCCTCGTCTTCCAGTAGCCGCGCGCCCTTGAGAATGCCGCCCATCGAGTAGTTCCCCTCGTGGCAGGCGTACTCGTAGACGTTGCCGGCAATGCCTGGCCATAGGTACTCACCGCTCCAGGGTGCGGTCCAGATCGTGGGGTCCTCGACCGTGAAGCCGTAGAGCAGGTCGTCGGCGTTGACGCGAGTGAATCGCTCGGTCACCTTGAGATTCCGTGAGGCCAGGAAGAGCGCCGGCCGGTCGATGAAGTTCGTCGTTTCGACCACGAGCGTGTCGCCTTCCCACCAGCCGATCGAGTCGCCGAGCCAGCGGCGTTCGCCCGCAGGTGCGTGCTCGCCGCCGATGCGCACGATTCGTGCGTCGTGCACCATCTCGATCAGGATCATCACGTGGTTCTCGGTCTGCACGATCCGCTTCGCGTTGTTGTAGAGCGTCGGCAGCATCGGCGGTCCGCCGGTTGAACCGAAACCGATCAGGCAGCGCTCGGGTACGCCCAGGGACTCCGGCCCGTCGTATGGCCCGGGCCCCTCGACGTCCAGCCACCAGGCGGTGCCGTCGTTGCCGCGGCGCCGGCCGCGCTGCTCGGACATCCGCTGCATCGTCTCGGCGGTGAGAGCGGGCATTCGTCCGTTCGGCGGATCGACGATGATCGACGTCCGGAACTTTCCGTCGATCGAGAACACGTCGCTGCCGCGGTCGGTCCAGAAGTTGTTGTAGCCGCCTACGTTGCCGGCGCCGCTTCGCTCGCGGAACTCGTCGCCGAGTCCGATCGGCGGCGCGCCGCCTGGGGGAGGCGCCTCGGTGATCTGACGCACGGCGGCGCGCGCGGCCACTCGCTGCCTCTCCCTCTCAACGATCTCGTCGGCCTGCTCGGGCGTCAGGAATGCGTTGTCTCCGAACTCCCGGGGCCGGCTGAGCGGCGTCAGCGTTGCGACGTCATAGGTGCCGGTGAGGTCGGGGCGTCCCGAGGGCGTGCGTGGAATCGCGTCGTCGTCAGTAGCTGTCGCGGCCGGGGTCGCGAGAAGAACGATGGCGGCTGCCGCGGCGACGGCTGGAAGAACCCTGGTCTGCATCGTGTGCCTCCTCCTGGACGGACTGGCGAGTGTTCTCGTTATACCAGCATCGGCGGCAGCAGCCGGTGCCGGTGACATCTTCGAACCAACGCGGCCCGATGGAGGGATGGCGCCGGGCCTTGTTGGTCGCCATGCACAGTGGGCACGTACGCCTGCTTATTCACCGGACGCCGGGAGCGACCCCGCGCCGTTTGTCGGCTGTTGTATTCAGCAGGGGACCCGGCTCGCAGGCCCACTACACACCGACGACCAACGCACGGAAGTTACCGTGCGAGCCTCTGATGCGTCAAACGATTTGAGGGTGCTTACTTATGAGGCCGGAAGGCGCTCCACATGGAGTCCCGCGATCGCCAGCCTCATCCGTCGTGGCGGCTGTGCGGCTAGCCGGGCATGACTGCGGCTCCGACGCCTGCGAGGGCAGTCGCGAATGCCGTCGTTGCCGCCCAGTAGACACCGGCGAGCAGGTAGGCCTTTCGCTGGGGCAGCCCCAGGACCGACGCCGCGCCCAGACCGAGCAGGCACAGGAACCACAGCGTGAAGGGATTGAGGCTTGCCCACACCACATTGAGAGCAACGCTGTCTCCTGCCAGCAGCAGGTTGAGGCCCGGGACCGGCTGCGCGTCCTCCATCGATTGGACGGCATCCAGCCCCCTCAGACTGGCGATGAGGAACGTGGCGAACCCCTGAACCAGGAGGATCAGCTTGAGGTGGACCATCAGCGACAGTGCTTGCGGGAAGCGCGCCTGACCCTGGAAGGCCAGCGCGAGGAGCCACAGGAGCAGGGTCTGGATCAGCAGGACGACCGCGAAGGTGACCCCGGCTACGGCGCGCCCGGTCCAGAGTGCGACCGGCCCCGCCTGTTCTGCTGTTGCCATCAGCAGGTCGGCCTGCTCGGCGCCTCCGGGCAGCACTTCGGCCAGTTGGGCCCTCATGCCGCGTTCCTGATACGGCCGGCCCAACTCGCCGACCGCGAGCGTGCCCAGCAGTACCAGGAGCAGAGTCGGAAGCCAGGGTGAGTTCCGGCGGATGATCTCGAAGCTCGCCCGCGGCGAGATGACGATTCCGACAAGGGCGTTGAGCCAGCCCGCTCGAGGTCGGTCGCCCGTCGCCTCGGTCTCGCGCGGGTTGTCGGTGGTCTGCTGGTGTGCGGTCATGTCTTGCTCCGGTTGCCGATCCACGAGAGACGGGAAAACCGCTCTCGTCTGGAGATGCTGAGGATGAGGTTCTCGAGCCGGCCGGCACCGTCTTCTCCCCCGGCGTCGGGCAGTTCGCGGAACTCCTCCAGGGAGCACGACAGAAGGACCTTGCCGTCGCGAATGACCGCGATGTGGCTCGACACGCGTTCGACGTAGTCGAGCATGTGGGAAGTGAGGAAGATGGCTGCTCCCTGCTCGGCCATCTGCTGCAGGATCGACATGACGGTCCGGGCGCTCAAGGCGTCCATCCCCTCGAACGGTTCATCGAGGAACAGGACCCGCGGCGCGTGAAGCGTCGCTGCCGCCAGCCGGATCTTCTTCCTCATGCCGTGCGAGTAGGTCGTGATCGGTCGCCTGGCGGCGTCCTGTAGGTCGAAGACGGCGAGTGCTTCGTCGGTTCGTTGCCCGGCGTCCTCGCGGCTCAGACCGTAGATGCGGGCGTAGGACAACAGCAGCTCCTCGCCGGTCAGGCTCTCGAACATGGTGCTGTGGTCGGGCACGATCCCGAGCTGCTGCTTGAGTTCCGTGTCGTTCACGTCGACCGGTCTGCCCAGCAGGTGGACCGTGCCTGCCGTGGGCTTGACCACTCCAGTCAGCATCGACCAGGTCGTCGTCTTTCCAGCGCCGTTGGGACCGACGAACCCCAGGATCTGGCCTTCCCGGACGTCGACATCGACTCCATCGACGACGACATTGCCGCCGTATGATCGGGTTAGGTTCTTTGCCTTGATTGCTGCCATGAGTTGACGTGTTCCTTGTGGTTGCGGGTGGCCGGGTGGGGTTCGCCGCCTTCAGCGTGGCTCGTCCTTGTCCGCCAGCAGGAGTTCACGGCCTCGACTGTTGAGCACGTGTTCCTGCCAACGACGGGAGGCGTACGCGGCCGCGACGGCAAGGAGCAGCGTCCCCGCCGCAACGAGCCCGGCGGTCGCAGCGCTGACGCGTTCCCGCTCGATGAGCGTGTACAGGGCGAAGCAGAGGAAACAAGGGGCAAGGGCCGGCTGTGGAATCAGAAGGGAGGCGGTGAACTTTGCGGGGTTCGGGTTGTCCGTCGGCCCCGCACTTCGTTGGGGCCAGTGGAGCTGGATGAGGCCGTACGCGGCGTCGCCGAGGAGAATGGCCGCGAGTAGCAGGCAGGCCGCCACGAAGAAGAACGGCCATCCGAACCAGTCGAAGAGCGTCATCCCGAAGATGAAGGCGACCAGGAAGGCGATCACCACGCTCGGAGCGCGCCCGGATGCCCGAAAGACCTCGGGAAGGGAGAGAGGCAGGGTGAGCGATTCCCGCCAGACGTAGCAGGTCGGCGGTTGCTTCTCGACGCGAAAACCGTGGAAGGCCACCACGAAGATCCCCGTCATGCCGATAGCCAGCCCGGCGTCGATCGGGAGCCAGACTAGGGCGTAGGCGATCGCGATCGCCAGTACCAGGCGCGCTGGTTTGAGGCGCAGGAGGCACTCGGTCTCGAGCACCGTAAGGATGCCCGCGGGGGCGAGTCGGCTCGATCCACGCAGCAGTCGTGCGAGAGGCAGTACCCGGGAGGCGGCGCGGCGGTCACCGCCGGGATGCTCCAGGTAGCTGCGAAGCAGGAGCCGGTTTTCCAGCACGATCAGGGCACCGAGTGAGGCAAGCAGGCCTCCGAGCCTCCCCAGATTCGCCGCCGACCAACCGGGCTGATTGACGATCCCGGCGACGAGCCCTGGCGGCGTGTAACCGAGAGCGCCCAGACCGGCCGAGTCTTCGATCGCTTGGACAACTCCCTCGGTGTTGAGCTCCCCTGCAAGGCCCGCCGTACCGGCGAGAACCGCCATCTGGACGAGCGTCATGGCCGCCAGCAGGGCGAGCGTGCCGAGCAGGCCTTCAACCCAGCGGCTGGCGAGAAGGGACAGGATCGCCGCAGCCCGGCCGAAGATCCAGACCAGGCTCAGGATGGCCAGCAGCGTCACCGGCGCTCCCGCGACCCCTCCCGACCTCACGATCGTGAGATATGCGGCGACGGGCCCCAGGACGAACAGCCAGTAACCCGTCGTGCTCAGAGCAAGACGGAGAGCGTAGAGGTCCCGGAAGCCCACTGGCAGGCGGAGCAGGTCCTGCAGATCGAGCAGCCACGTGACCGGCGTTCGAAGGGCCACCTGGGCGAGCAACCCGACCGCCACGATGAAGCAGGCGATCGTGTTTAGCAGGTTGCGCCGCAGGACGTCGCTCTCGATGGCGAAGAGAACGGGAAGCAGTCCGAGGGCGGCGGCGGTCGCGAACGCCAGGAACAGGACCGCGACCAGGACGGTCACCGCGATCTGCTGGTTGGCCTGCCGCAGGGCGTCCGGAAGTGCCAGCCGCGCGAGGATCAGCAGAACGTTCACCCGGCTGCCCGGGTTCATCAACGTAGCCATCGTGTCCTCGGGGTAGCTCTAGCCGGTTCTCGGGAAGGGTGGGCCGGCACCGGGACTGGTGGCGGGCCGAATCGGCCGCTCCACGCAGGACAAACGAGACCCCCCACCGACTCGCCTGGCGAAGGGAGCGACCCTAGGCCCAGGGGCGATGGCTAGGTCCGGCAGGGGGTCCGGCTCGCAGGCCCACTGCGCCTCTGACGACCAACAGACGGACGCTACCGCGCTCTTGTGGCGTCCGTCAAACAAGTTTGCACCGTGCACGGGTACGGGGCAGAGAGGGCCTAGGGATGTTCTCCCCGCAAGAGTGGTTGGCGGCGGCGTACCCGTTCGGTTTGTCGTTCCACTGCCGAATCCGTAACACGCCGGAGCGAGAGGCACGCGATGGTAGCGCCGACAGCGTCGACCTCAAACGGGTCATCCGAGGTTTCCGACCTGTTGACGTTGCCATCGCGACCTCTCTGACGAGTGCTATCCGGAGTTGCCGCGTCTTCCTAGACGCAGAGCACTACGGCCAGGGGCGCATAAGCGCCCAGAAGCGCGAGTCCTGCTCCGCCAGTAGCGGCCCCGACGACGAGGCCAGCCACCGTGGCTCCCGCAACAGCTCCCAGGCACATCATGCTGACTTCGCCTCCTACGGTCGCAAGAAGCAGTTCATCCCCCAGTGTGTCGACCTCGGTCGGAAGGTGGCCCTGGGGATTGGCCACAGCCGTCGCTTCCATAGCCGTGGCCGTCGATGCCACGCCGAGAACTATGAAGCAAACCAGGATGAAACGGAGGGCCTTGTCGTTCATTTGCTTTTTTCCTTTCTACGTTGGGTGTGATTCGAGTGTGCCGGTGTCATGGTTGCGTCGATTCAGGAGAAGAGAGCGCATGCGAATCCGACGGTAGCCAGCGTGATGCCGACGGGTGCGGCGACGCCGCTCAGCGTCATGACCAGTCCAGCTCCGGCAGCGAAGCCGCACGCGAAGTCGGTAGCGGCTCCCGTCCCTGCGAGGGCCCCCAGGTCGTATGCACTGAGAGTCGTCAGACCGGCGGCGCCTCCGTGGAACTGAGGTGCGGCAGGCAGGCTGCTACTGATGGCCGTATCTGTGAACGAGCGCGAGTCCGGCGCCGATGCGAGTCCGGGTGATGCCGGAACAAGCAAGGCGGCGAAGGCAATGGATGAGAGTAGTTTCATGAGAGGTTGTCCTCGGGGTTCGTAGTGTTCAGTGGTGGTGGTAGGTGATCGCTCGGTTCCGCTAGTAGAGAGCCAGGCAGACGACGGCGAGCGCAGCCGATGCGCCGGCGCCGACGGCGGGGCTACCCGCCAGACTGGCGCCGACCGCGACGGCAACGACGCCGGTCCAACAACCGACCTTGCGCCAGTTCACGGCACCGTTGACGGCCTCGAGGGTTGCTAGCGGCAGGACGACGACGTCGGCCCTGGTTTCGTGCGGCGAGTCTGGAGTGAGGAAGTCCGCGTGAGACAGCGTACTGGCGGCTGCGACCTGCGCGATCAGCGCAAGTGCCACGCAGGCGACGAGCTTGTGGAGAGGTTTCTTCATTGATTTGGTTCCTTTCTCTTGCAGCCACTAAAACGGCCAGGGGAGCGGAAGACACTTGGTCGGATCGAACGGGCCGGTGGTCGGTCCCATCGGACCGAGAATGTAGATCGGGCCGAACGGATCGTCGTCGCAGGGCCACGGCATGTAGATGCTGATCTGCGGCGGGACTTCGGATTGGGTCCCGGGGAACCCGAGCCGCGAGGGAGCAGGGGGCCTCTCAAGAAGGTCCACCAGCACCGGGGCCGGATCCGTGGGGACAGTGGCTGTGGGAATCGCGGCGGCGGTGCCGGCGACGAGCATCAGAAGTACGGTCAGCAGGGCTTTTCGCGTTTTCATGTGGGGGCGTCCTTTCGGTGGTTTCGGTTTTCTTGTGTGGAATGGACGGATTCCGGTTCCGTCCACGGAATCAGGGTGGTCCGCCGGTGAAGGCGAGGAGAACGCCGTCCCAGGAGCGCTCGAACGTGCTCCGGCTCATGCGCAGGCGGCCGAGGGACGGATCGTCGATGACCAGTTCCGGTCCGGCGCTGCGAATGACGACGAAGTGATCGCCGTGTACATGAGCGATGGCGGGCATCGGAATGTCGTGCAGCCGCTCTACCGGCAGGCGCAGTCCCTGGCTGCCGAGACCGCGCTCCTCGGCAGTTTTCTTGAGGGCGAGCATGCTGGTGCCGTCCGGGCCGGTGCCGGTGGAGAACTCGAGTTCGGCGAGCGAGACGCCGGTGATGCCGTGGTGCTCGAGGATCATCTTGAGCGCGGCCGGGCCGCAGTCGGAGCGCTTCTGCTGCCGAATCACCTGGCCGGATCCGGGCGCCGAAGGGTCGAGGGAGGATGCCCACGCGATGCGGTCCAGGGTGGGGCCGACGGCGCGTACGGCGACGGCTACCAGGCCGCCGGCGAGGATGAGCCCGGCCGCGGCAAGGCGTCGATTGCGCGCCACGCGCGACCGATCAGAGCGCATCGCCCTCGAGTCCCAGAAAGGAGCGCCAGGCGGCCTCGGGCCGTTCGCCGGTCGTGACGCCCCGGACTCGGGAGTGCTCGTCGACCAGGAACACGAGCGGTACGTGGATGACGCCGAAGCGCTTCGATAGCGACGCGTCCGGGTCGGCGATCGAGTACAGGCCGGCGGTGTCCTCGAGCCCGGTCGCTTGCGCGGCCGCGACGACCGCGATCAAGTCGAAGTCGCCTTCACCGCTTGCCGTGACCCTTCGCAGGGCGCCGATCGTGCGGTCGCAGTTTCCGCAACCTGCCCTGGCGAAGGTAACGACCCGAAGCCGGCCCGGAGAGGCCGGTAGGGACTCGCCGTCGGCGAGGCCCGGCAGGGCGGGGAACAACATGCCGACTTCGGGTCGCTGAGACCGTCTTGCCTCGAGGTTCGACTCGAACCAGATCAGGCCGGCCAGGGGGCCGAGGACGGCCAGAGTCACGATCGCGATCGCGAGGCGCCGGCGGTTCATGGCCTGCGCCCCCGGTGGCTGTGGTGCACCTGGCGTCGGGTGGAGGGGCCGGGGTGCCTACGGAAGCGCAGCATCGAGATCAGGGGCCCCGAGTGGGAGCCGAGCATCCGGAGCGCGTGCGCCAGGTGCACTTCAAGGGTCCGCGGGGGAGGCTCGGCGAGTCGGAGTCGCGGGGTCTTGCCGATGCCGGTGCCCGGCCCGGACCGAACGGCTTCCCGGGGCGCGGTGCGCAAGTCGTGAGTCAGGTTCAGGGGCTTCATCGTGTTCCCAGTGGCGTCGTGAGTAGCGCGCTGCCGGTTCAGCAGCGACGTTCATTGACATAGACGCAAAAGGCCCTCGGAACCCGGATTCGGGTTCCGAAGGCCCCTATCTGGAGGCCGAGGTGCCCGGCCTCAGCTCAGCAGCAGACGCAGATCGTCGGCGGTCAAGTCCCGCAGGGACGACCCGCTGCCTTCGAGGATCGCGTCGGCGATCTTCCTCTTCGAGCGCTGGAGTTCGAGCATCTTCTCTTCGACCGTGTCGCGCGCGATCAGGCGGTAGGCGAACACGGGCTGGGTCTGGCCGATGCGGTGCGTGCGGTCGATCGCCTGCGCCTCCACCGCCGGGTTCCACCACGGGTCGAGCAGGAAGACGTAGCCGGCCGCGGTGAGGTTCAGGCCGACGCCGCCGGCCTTGAGGCTGATCAGGAAGATGTTCGTGTCCGGGTCGGTCTGGAAGTGCTCGACGACTTCGCCGCGGTTCCGCGTCTGGCCGTCGAGGTAGGCGTAGGGCACGTCGTTCTCTTCGAGGTGCCGGCGGACGTAGGCGAGCAGCGACGTGAACTGGGAGAACACGAGGCACTTGTGGCCCTCGGCGAGGACCTCGGAGACCTGCTCGAACAGGGATTCGAGCTTGGCGCTGCCGGCCTCTTCCCACGAGTCGTCGATGAGCCCGGGGTGACAGGCCACTTGGCGGAGCCGAAGCAACGCCTCGAGCACCTGCATCGTGGAACCGGCGACTCCTTTGTCCTCGACCTGCTTGAGCAGGCTGTCGCGATAGCTCGCGCGGAGCTGGTCGTAGAGGTCCTGCTGCTTGGGATTCAGCGTGCACTGCAGGATCTGTTCGGTCTTCTCGGGCAGGTCGGGGAGGACCTCTTCCTTGCTGCGACGGAGGATGAACGGCCGCAGCCCCTTCGCGACGAGGGCGAGTTCCTTCTGGCTCGGCACCCTGCCGCCGGCGAGCACGTCGAGGACCGGCAGCCGGCCCAGCAGTCCCGGGTTGAGGAACTCGAAGATCGAGCCCAGCTCGCCCAGGTGGTTCTCGATCGGCGTGCCGGTCAGCGCGAGGCGGTTCTGCCCCACGAGGAGGCGGCATGCCTTGGCCGTCTGCGAGGCGGCGTTCTTGATTGCCTGGGCCTCGTCGAGGATCACGGTGTCGAACTCGACCGTGGCCAGATAGCCGATGTCGCGGCGGACCGTGCCGTAGGTGGTGACCACGAGGTCGGCGGCTTCGAGTTCGCCGCGAAGGTCTTCCCGGTCGCGTCCCGCGTACTCGAGCACCTTCAGGTCGGGGGTGAATCGGGAGGCCTCGTCGATCCAGTTGTAGACGAGGCTGCGCGGTGCGACAACCAGATACGGCAACTTCGTCGTCTTCGAGGCCGTGCGGTACATCCGCAGCAGGGCCAGCGCCTGAATCGTCTTGCCCAGGCCCATGTCGTCGGCGAGCACACCGCCGAGGCCGAACTCGCGCAGGAAGCAGAGCCACCCCAGACCGAGTCGTTGATACTTCCGGAGCGTGCCGACGAAGCTGCGGGGTTCCTTCTTGGGTCGGATCGAGGAGAACGTCTCCAGCTTCTCGCGGAGTTCGGCGAACGTCTTGCTTACGTTGACCGGCGGCGTAACGGCCAGCAGGGCGTCGACCAGCAGCGCCTGTGACGGCAGGAAGCGCAGACCCTCCTCGTTCGAGTCCTGGGCGAGTTGGCTGAGAGAGCCGTAGTTCTCGACCCAGGCGGCCGGGAGCAGTCCGGTCGAGCCGTCCTTCAGGTCGACAGAGCGGCGGCCGTCCGAGATCGCGGCGAGGATCTTTGAGAGCTCGATCTGATCGCCGTCGAAGTCGATCTCTCCGCTGAGTTCGAACCAGTCGACGCCGCTCTCGATGCGAAGTGCCGGCGGGCTGGGCGATCGGATCGAGGCACCGTGCGCTTCGACTTCCCAGCCTTCGAGGAGCAGCGGCTCGGCGACCGCCGGCAGATCGCGCGGTTCGAGTTCCAGACTGTGGCCGCTCTTCGATGCGACCGGCTTGAGACCAAGTTCAAGCAGCCGGACCAGCGCGTCCTGCTCCGTCTCCAGGTTGCGGCGAACGAAACGGTGCTCTTCCCAGTCGACGACCGCGGATCGCGGATCGCCGGCGTCGACGGTGAGGCCGCCGTAGCCGAACGAGAGCCGGGCTTCGAGCTGCGGGTTCATCCATTCGGGGGCGTCCTCGGGTTCGAGTGCCAGGCGGGGCTGCGGTACCGGCTCCTCCTCCGACAGGTAGACCTCCTCCGGAAGCTCGAGCGGCGGCAGTCGGGGCAGCTCGAGCAGACTGGTCACGGCAGCCTCGAGGTCCTCGTCGGGGATCACGAGCTCGCCGCTCCCGCCGAGCAGCGCATACCACGGCTGATCGCGAATCGGGTCGAGTTCCAGGCGGCTGATCGCGTCGTCGAGCAGGAGCATCATGTTGCCTTGCCCGTTGGAACCGGAGTCAGGGGCCGTTCCGGCACCGTCCGGGAGGGGAAGAACGAGTGCGGCCCGGCTCAGCGGCACGGTCTCGTCGCCGCGCCTGAGCAGACCTCTCAGCCGGACCCGGCTGGCTGCCGCGAGTTCCAACTGCAGCGCCAGGCGCCAGGGTTCCCCGTCGTCGATGGTGACCGGTCGCGGATCGCCGAGTGAGCGGCCATCCCACCAGTAGAGGTGGCCTTCCGCGCTCAGCCGCGGTAGCAGGGGGCCGGTCCAGTTCATTGGCACGTAGACCCGCTGTACGAGCGGACGGGCGGGTTTTCGGGCGGCCCGGCCTCCCTTGCGCTTGCGGCTGGCGCGGGCCGGAACTTCGGGCGGTAGCGCAGTGACCATTGCGGGTCCAGTGACGGGGGGCAATCCGTTGACCGCGGAGCCGGCCATGTCCGTCGTGAGTCCGAGCAGCTCCTCCAGCTTTGCGTGGTCGATGCTCAGCCGCTTCAACTTGCCGAACTCACCCTGCGGGTTCTGCTTGCGGCCGAAGATGTCGATCATCAGGCCGCCGGCGTTGCGGCTGGTGGCGGCGTTGAGCAGGAGGTGGATCTGGGGCGGGGCGTTCCTTGGGGTCGCGCGCTTGCGGGGTCGAGCCTGCCGGTCGATGTCCTGGCGCACGGCTTCCACGACAGATCGCCAGCTCGTTGTAGCCGGGGTTCTCCGCCGCCGCCGGTTTCGGCTTCGACGCGAGCGGCGGACCGGACGGGGAGCACCCTCCGGATCTTCGTTCGCGGGCTGCACGGCGTCCAGAGCCGATCCCGGGATCGACACTCTGGGCGGTCGGGTCTTGCGGAGCGAGACGCGGCCTGAACCCGACGGCTGCTTCTTCGGCTCGTTCGCGGCCAGTTGCAGCAAGGACGCCCAGATGTGGCCGCAAGCAGTGCCGGCGGCGAATTGGTCGCAGCCGCAAACCGCGTGGAGAATGCGCTCGTCAGGCACCCTGGACCAGTCGAGCTCGACGTTGGCGACACCGTTCGAACTCGGATCCGAGTCGGCAGCGTCGTCGTCGATCGGCGGTGGAGAGATCAGGATCCGGGCGCTTGCGCCGTCGATCTCGAGCTTGATGTCTCCCTTCGAGAAGACAGTCTGTCCCTCTTCACGGTCCTCTGGCCGGAAGTGGGACGCGCTGCGCTGATGCAGTGCGACCGTGCGCCCGCCGCGCCCTCTGCCGCGTGGCCGGCCGCGCCGCCTGCGGCGAGCTGGCCGCGAGCCCTTGGTCGCGGGTGGGGTCTTGGTGGGACTTTCGCTCTGTGCTTCTGGCATTCCGGTGGGGTTTCGACCCGTTTGAATACGCCGGCGCCGCCGGCTAGCAGTTCTGTCGCTCCCCGAAGGACGGTGCGACGTGGCGAACGTCTCGGGAAGCTGAGTCGCGGCCGCTATGAGCGGGTGGCGGGGCGTTAGCCGGTATGGCGGTCGCCTGCCTCGCGGCGCCGTGCAAGCTGCATGAGTGTAGCCCAAGAACGTAGATAGGCCAAGTGTTCTTCTTCGTTGGGGTCCGCGTGGCGCCGGTGCCGGCTGCTACGATCGGGGCCGATCGAACGTCGATATCGAGTGAGAGGAGGGTTCGACGATGGCGCAGGCCGCGACCACGCAGCTCGAACGACCGGACGCCGGTACCAGGGCGCGGTCCGCGCCGGATCGCCTGACCGAGACCCGGCAGCCGTTCGACCTCTCGGATGCCGTCACCTTGGAGGTGGAGCGCCTCGACATGGCGCAGAACGTCCACGACATGCAGGAACAGGGCTACACGATTCTGCGCGACGTGGCGCCGCCCGAGTTCACCGACCGTTTGCGGGCAACCTGTCTGCGCCTGGCGGAGGAGACGGAGGGTCGTGCGAAGGGTCGGTCGGCTGCGCTCCTGCTTGGCCGTGACCCGATCTTCGAGGATGTCGTCCTGCGGCCGAAGATCCAGGCCCTGGTCGAGATCATGTGCGGCAAGGGGGCCCTGCTCTCCCAGTTGATCTGCAGCGTCCGACCTTTGGGCGCGGCGAAACTGCCTTTGCACGCGGACCAGAACTGGCTGCCGGCCCCGTTCCCGGTGCACAACCAGCTCCTGACCCTGTGCTGGGCATGCGACGAGTTCACCGAGGTCGGCGGCTGCACCAAGGTCATTCCGGGGACCCACCGTCTGCGCCGCCACCCGAACGAGGAGGAAGTCGCGACCGAGCCCGGCGCGATTCCGACGGAGTGCCCGGCGGGTTCCGTCGTGGTCTGGGACGGTTCGATCTGGCACGGCAACTACCCGCGCGCGATTCCCGGAGAGCGCGTCGTGCTGCACATCACGTTCTCCCGTCTGGCGCTGCGCCCGGTGGAGGACTACAGCCACCTGGACGAGGGGTGGCTCGAGGACAAGCCCTGGCCGCTACGGGTGATGCTGGGCCGGGAGGACTTCCTGGGTAGCACGACGATCGCGCGCGGGCACGCGGACTACACGCATCTCGTGCGCACCTTCAACTGGGCAAAGACCTAGCGCTACGGCTGGATCAGGTAGGTGAACTTCACCGCGATCTCGCGGTGCGTGCTCTGGCGGTAGCGGAGGTCCTCGGCCATCCAGTTCTCGTTGTAGACGACGAACAGGTCGGAGCCCGGCTTGTAGATCCAGTGCAGGCGGATGTTCGTTCCGAGGTCGCCGGAGAGATCGTTGTACTGGACGACCGTGTTGAGGCGCAGGTTCGGGGTGAACGTGAAGTTGACGATCTGGCTGTAGAGGCCGACGTCGAACGCGCCCTGGGGGAGTTCGACGTCGTTGAAGACCCAGCGGGTTTCCGTCTGCAGGTTCTTCGAGAGGCGGAGAGTGAAGGTGACGCGGCCGGAGGTCTGGGTACCGTTGTAGAAGTCGCCGGTGCCGATCAGCCCGCGGAAGCCGAACAGGCGGCTCTGGTTGGTAAAGCTGGCGACCTCGATGGTGTCGAACTCGTAGCGCCCCGGCGGAATCACGACTCCCGGCGACACTTCGAAGGGCGCGACCAGGTTCTCCGTTTCGTTGACGTAGCCCAGCCGCCACCGGTCCTCGGTGGTCATTCGCATGCCGATGGGCGAGAACTGGATCCGCCGGGTTTCCAACTCGCCGTTGTCGAGCGTCTCGTAGTAGTCGACGTACAGTTCAGTGAACCAGGCGCGGACGGGACCCCGTTCGATCCGGGGCTGCCACTGGATCAGCGGGTTCAGATGGCGGACGTTCCGGCGCAGGAGGAAGCCGGCCCTGGGGTCGTAGTCCTTTTCGATCTCCTGGGCGTCCAGGAACACCGTCAGGCTGCGGCCCTGGTAATCGAAGTTGAATCCGTAGGCCGATTCACCGGCGTCGGCGAAATCGCCTGACGTGGCGTTCCCGGAACTGGCCGACGGCTCCTCGCTGATGCCGCTGCTGGACCAGAAGCCGCCGAAGATCACCTTCGGGTCCGGCTTGTAGACGAAGTCGACGCCCGCGACCCGGTTCGCGAGTTCGCCGTCCGGGGCCGCTTCGGTGAGCATCGCGCCGACCGACGACCGCTCGCCGACGTTGCGCTTCAGGCGGGCGACCGTGAACGCGTTCGGAGGCAACGTTCCATCGTCCCTTTTGAGGCCGGCCGTCGCGACCCGCAGCACGCCGATGTCCCAGCCGCCCACTCGCCCGGTAAGGCGAGCCCCCCAGTCGATCGGTACCTGCCGCCCCGCATCCAGACCGACCCGTCGTGAGAAGAACGCCTTGAGCACCGGCGGTTCGTAGAAACGGCGGTGAGGAGGGCCGAAGTCGAAGATCCCCGCGTTCTCGAGGAAGAAGTCGCGCTTCTCGGGAAAGTAGAGGGAGAACCGGGTGAGATTCGTTTGCAGCTCATCGACTTCGACCTCGGCGAAGTCCGTGTTGTAGGTCAGGTCAAGGGCCAGGGAACGGGTGACGCCCCACTTCAGGTCCAGACCGTAGTCGCCGTCGGTGGCCGGGTCCAGGTCGAGGCGCGGATCCTCGCTGACGTCGCCGATGGCGTAGGGCTTGATCTGAAGCTGCGCCGACTGGCTGAGTCCGGTCAGCCCGGTCAGTTCTCCGGCCATGGACACCCGGTGCACGGGCTGGACTTCGGAGCCGATCTGCCCGAGGACACTGACTTCGCGCGGCAGACCGGACCAGTGGGTCATCTCGCGCTTGTGGGCGATGTAGCGCTGGACGTTGAAGCCCCAGGCCGGAGCGGCCGGATCGAAACGGAGCGTCGAGATGGGAATCGCGATCTCGGTGGTCCACCCTGCAGCGGTCTTCCGGGACGCGACGGACCAGATGCCGTCCCATTCCAGGTTCAGGTCGCGACCTTCGTCCGTGACCAGGGTGTCGGTCCTTGCGCCGTTCAGGTTCGTTTCGAAGGCGTATGCGTTCCGCCGGTCGTGGAAGGTGTCGAGGAGCAGGATGATCGAGTCGTCCTGGAAGATGCGGCTGTCGCGCTCCATCTCCTTCGCGATGATCGCGTCCGGCTCCGCGTCGAAGGCGGTGATGCCGAAGAAGATCGTGCTGTCCGTGAACACGACACGCACTTCCGTCTGCTCGGTCGCCGGCACGCCGTCGAGCGGTTCGTGCTGCATGAAGTCGGTGCCGACGTCGGAGACCTGCCAGGCCCGGTCGCTCAGGTCGCCATCGACGTTGGGACCCTGCTCGACCCGGGTGGCAGCCATCGTCGGACGCCCGGCGCCGGACGCTGCTTCCTGGATGCCGGCGGCCGGCCCCGCTGCCACGAAAGCGAGCGCAAGTGCACTGGCGAACTGCCTCGGCCTCGACATGCTCATGGCTGGATCAGATAGGTGAACTTCACCGCGATCTGGCGGTGCGTGCTCTGGCGGTAGCGCAGGTCCTCGGCCATCCAGTTCTCGTTGTAGACGACGAACAGGTCCGAGCCGGGCTT
The DNA here is from genome assembly GCA_026707545.1 of Acidobacteriota bacterium. Classification (NCBI taxonomy): domain Bacteria; kingdom Pseudomonadati; phylum Acidobacteriota; species Acidobacteriota bacterium. The sequence continues at coordinate 498,381 of JAPOWR010000002.1, forward strand.
GTAGATCCAGTGTAGGCGGATGTTCGTGCCGAGGTCGCCGGAGAGATCGTTGTACTGGACGATCGTGTTGAGCCGCAGATTCGGCGTGAAGGTGAAGTTCACGAGCTGGCTGTAGAGGCCGATGTCGAAGGCGCCCTGGGGAAGTTCGATGTTGTTGAAGACCCATCGGGTCTCGGTCTGAATGTGCTTCGAGAACTTGAAGTTGATCGTGGTGCGGCCGGACACTTGCGTACCGGTGTAGAAGTCGCCGACGGCGATGCGGGAGCGCAGGCCGAAGAAGCGGCTCTGGTTGCTGTAGATGGAGAACCGCAGAGCGTCGAATTCGTAGTAGCCGGGCGGAATCACGACTCCCGGCGAGACTTCGAAGGGTTCCACCAGGTTCTCAGTCTCGTGGAGATAGCCCAGCCGCCAACGGTCCTCGCTCGTTGTCCGCATGCCGATCGGTGATATCTCGATCTGGCGGGATTCCAGCTCGCCCCCGTCCAGGGTCTCGTAGTAGTCGGCCCTGATCTCCGTGAACCAGGTCCGGACGAAGCCTCGTTCGATCCTAGGCAACCACTGGATCATCGGGTTCAGGTGACGGACGTTCTTCCGCAGCAGGAACCCTGCCGCGGGGTGGTAGTCCTCTTCGATGTCCTGAGCGTCGAGGTAGACGGTCAGTTCGCGGCCCTGGTAGTCGAAGTTGAAGCCGTAGGCGGCCTCTCCGGAGTCGCTGGATCCGCCGGCGCCGGCCGCTTCCTCGCTGGCGCCGCTACTCGTCCAGAAGCCGCCGAAGCCGAGCGTGGACGTGGGCTTGTAGTCGAAGTCGACGCCGACGACCCGGTTCGCCGCCGCGCCGTCGGGCGCCGTTTCGGTGATCATCGCGCCGACCGACGAGCGCCGGCCCACGTTGCGCTTGAGGCGGGCGACGGTGAACGCGTTGGCCGGAAGCTGCCCGTCGTCTCTTGCGATTCCGGCAGTCGCGACCCGAAGAACCCCGAGGTTCCAGCCTCCGACCCGTCCGGTCAGGCGGGCGCCCCAGTCGATCGGGACCTGTTCCCCCTCGTCCAGGCCGACCCGGCGCGAGAAGAAGGTCTTGAGCACGGGAGGCTCGTAGAAGAGCCGGTGGGGAGGACCGAAGTCGAAGATGCCGGCGTTCTCCAGAAAGAAGTCGCGCTTCTCCGGGAAGTACAGCGAGAACCGGGTCAGGTTCGTCTGCAGTTCGTCGACCTCGACTTCGGCGAAGTCCGTGTTGTAGGTCAGGTCGAGCGCCAGAGAGCGGGTGACGCCCCACTTCAGGTCGAGACCGTAGTCGCCGTCGGAGGCCGGGTCGACGTCGAGGCGCGGGTCCTCGCTGACGTCACCGATGACGAAGGGCTTGATCTGAAGTTGCGCTGACTGAGACAACCCGGCGAGCCCGGTGAGTTCTCCCGCCATCGACACCCGGTGTACGGGCAGGACCTGGGAGCCGACCTGCCCGAGCGTGCCGACCTCGCGTGGCAGGCCCGACCAGTGGGTCATCTCGCGCTTGTGGGCGATGTAGCGCTGCACGTTGAATCCCCAGGCCGGAGCGGCCGGATCGAACCGGAGGGTGGAGATGGGAAGCGCGATCTCCACCGTCCAGCCGAAGCCGGTTCGCCGCGCGGCGGACTGCCAGATGCCGTCCCACTCCAGGTTCAGGTCGCGACCTTCGTCGGTGACCAGGGTGTCGGTGCGGGCGCCGTTGAGGTTCGTCTCGAAAGCGTAGGCGTTGCGCCGATCGTAGAAGGTGTCGAGCAACAGGATGATCGAGTCGTCCTGGAAGATGCGGCTGTCGCGCTCCATCTCCCTGGCGATGATCGCGTCGGGGTTCGCGTCGAAGGCGGTGATGCCGAAGTAGATCGTGCTGTCGGTGAACACGACACGAACTTCCGTCTGTTCGGTCGCCGGCACGCCGTCGAGCGGTTCGTGCTGGATGAAGTTCGTCCCGACTTCCGCCTGGGCCCAGACGGCGTCGCTCAGGTTGCCGTCGACGTTCGGCCCCCGTTCGACGCGGGTCGCGGCCATGCTCGGGCGCTCGGCGCCAGCTTCCGGCTGCTCCTGACCGGCGACGGGGGCGCCCGCGAGGAAACCCAACAGGCCCACGGTCGCGGGCAGGCTCCGTTTCACGGGACGGAGGCTAACAGCAGCGTTCTTCGGCCGCCGGCCGCTCGCGCTGCGGTAACGTCCGCTCCCCATGCCCGACGAACAGCACCCGAGTCTTCTCGCTCTGGCGGAGCGCGCCTGGCGCGGCGAACTGGACCTTCAGTTCGAACACCACCCGGTTCACCGCTACTACCCGGGCTCCTGCCGGCTCACGGACGGTCTGCTCGGCTTCAAGGGCATCGCCGGCTTCTACGTCATCGACAGCGGCGACGGGCTGGTGATGCTCGACGCCGGCCACCTGCTCGACGTGAAGCGCTGCTTCGAGGAAACGAGAAGGGTATGGCCCGAGACGCCGGTCGTCGCCGCGATCTACTCGCACCACCATGTGGATCACGTGTTCTCGGTCACTGCGTTCGACGTGGAGGCGGACGAGCGCGGGTGGCCGCGGCCGACGGTCTACGCCCACGAGCGGGTGCCGGCGCACTTCGACCGCTACCGCGCGACGCTCGGCTGGAACACGGCGATCAACCGTCGCCAGTTCGCGATCGACGCGCCTCACTACCGCTGGCCGGACAGCTACCGGTACCCGGATGTCCTCTACCGCAGCAACCTGACCTTCCGGCGCGGCGAGCTGACCTTCGAGCTGACCCACGGCCGCGGCGAGACGGACGACATCACCTGGACTTGGATTCCGGAGCGCCGCGTTCTCCACGCCGGCGACCTGTTCATCTGGGCGGTGCCGAACGCCGGCACCCCGCAGAAGGTGCAGCGCTACGTCGGCGACTGGGCGGACAGCCTGGAGCGGATGGTGCCGCTCGGTGCCGAGATCCTCCTCCCGGGGCACGGCCTGCCGATCCTCGGCGCGGACCGGGTGCGCCGGGCACTGGACGGCACGGCGCGGTACCTGCGTTCGATCGAAGAACAGAGCGTGGCGGCGATGAACCGGGGGCTGAGCCTCGACCAGGTGGTCCAGGCGGTGGAGCCTCCCGCCGACCTCGCCGACGAGCCCTACCTGCAGCCGGTGTACGACGATCCGAGCTTCCTCGTGCGGATGGTCTGGCGGCGCTACGGCGGCTGGTGGGACGGCGAGTTCGACAACGTCGTGCCGGCGACGAAGAAAGAGCAGGCCGAGGCCTGGGTCGAACTGGCAGGCGGGATCGATCGGGTGATCGAGCGGGCGCTGGCTGCCTCGTCGGGCGGCGACCACGCCGTGGCCTGCCACCTGATCGAAGCCGTGCAGCACGCGTCTCCCGGGAACGTCGAAGTCCACGAGGCCCGGGCAGCCATCTACCGGGCCAACGCCGGCGCGCAGGTGTCGTCCATGGCGCGCAACATCCTGAACCATGCGGCGCTGGCCAGCGACCGGGGCCGGCGGGATCTCGTATCGGATGAATGAAGCCGGAACCGCCGACGACGAGGCGCCCGGCATCGGCCGCGCCGTGGCGACGGCCGGCGCCCTCTGGGCCGTAGGCGGCATCGTGGGTCTGCTCGTGTGGGCGGTCTACCGGCTGGCCCGGATCTCCATCGCCGCGTTCGACCATCCGTTCGCCTGGTATCACTGGGCTTCGCTGCTCGCGATCATCCCCTTCATGGCCTGGTCGGAAGGGCTGCGCGGCTTCCAGTTGCGGTTCTCGCCGCGCGTGGCGGAGCGCGCGATGACGGTCCGCAGGCAGCCGACGCTGCTGCGAGTTGTGTTGGCGCCCCTCTACGCTGCCGGCTACTTCGAAGGAACGCGGCGCGAGCGTCTCGGCGTCTGGTTCGGAACCGTCGGCATCCTGGTGCTGATCGTGCTCGTCCACCGGCTGGACCAGCCGTGGCGGGGCATCCTCGACGCGGGTGTCGTCGTGGGGCTGTCCTGGGGGACGATCGCGACGCTGGCGCTGAGCGTGCGGGCCTGGCGGAACTAGCGCGGCCCTAGGGCTCGATCGTCCTCAGGATGAAGCGGGCCATCGTCTCGCGCAGGTGCAGCGAGAGGTCGGGATCGGTCACGCCGTGGCGTGACTTCGGGTAGAGCATCATCTCGAAGGGCTTGCCGGCCTTCTGGAGCTTCCAGGCCATCTGTAGGGTGTTCTGCATGTGGACGTTGTCGTCCATCGTGCCGTGAATGATCAGCAGGTCGCCGTGGAGATCGCCGGCCGTCTCGAGCACCGAGGTCCGGTCGTAGCCGTCGGGGTTGTCGTCCGGTGTCGACATGTACCTCTCGGTGTAGATCGAGTCGTAGGCGCGCCAGTCGACGACGCTGCCGCCGGCGATACCCGCGCGGAAGCGGTCGGAGCGGGTGAGCGCGAAGAGCGTCATGTAGCCGCCGAAGCTCCAGCCGTCGAGGCCGATCCGCTCCGCGTCGACCCACGGCTTCGCGCCGAGCCAGTCGACGGCTTCGACCAGGTCGATAAGTTCCTGCTCGCCGAAGTTTCTGTACACCGGCCAGGTCGACTCGACACCCTTGCCCGAGGCGATCCGGTTGTCGACGACGAGGACGACGATCCCCTGCTGGGCCAGGTACTGGAACCACATCCCGCGCGATCCCTGCCAGCCGTCGCGGACCTGCTGGGCGTGGGGGCCGCCGTAGACGTGCACCCAGGCCGGGTAGACGCGGTCGGGATCGAAGCCGTGCGGCCGGATCAACATCGCCGCCAGGTCGACGCCGTCGCCGGTCTCGATGGTCAGGAGTTCCGGCTGCGAGATGTCAAACCGTTCGATATCCGGCACCTCGCCGCCGCCGAGTTCTCGGACCGTCTCGCCGTCGGCCGCGCGCTTCAGGGTCATCGTCGTCGGCGCGTGGAGGTCGCTCGAGGTGGCGATCCAGTGGTCGATCGGCCCGTCCTCCGGGAAGCTCGCGCGATGGCTGCCGGGGGCGCTGGTCAGGAGCGTCGTGCCGGAACCGTCAAGAGCGACCCGGAGCACGTCGGCACCGATCACCGTGCGGTAGGTCCCCGAGACGTAGGCGGCTCCAGCCTCTTCGTCCACCGCGTTCAGGGAACGCACTTCCCAGCGTCCTTCGGTGAGCGGCTTGACCAGCTTGCCTTCCTGGTCGTAGCGGTAGAGGTGCTGGAAACCGGTCCGTTCGCTGAGCCAGAGGAAGCCGCCATCCTCGAGGAAACGTGGCGGACCGAGCACGTTGACCCAGGCGTGGGACTCCTCCCGCAGCACCCGTTCCGACTTGCCGGTGTCGGGGTTGGCCCGGTGCAGATCGAGGAAAGTCTGCCGCCGATCCTGGACCTGATACCAGACGTGGCCTTCGGGCGAGAACGCGACATTGACGATCAGGATCTCGTCATGCCCGTAGAGCCCTGGATCGATCCAGGTGATGTCCCCGCCGCTGGCCTTCGCGACGCCCAGTCGGACGCGCGGGTTCGGATCGCCGGCCTTGGGATAGGGGTAGACCTCGAGCGGCGGCCTGAAGGGGACGTGGTCGACCACGGTGAAGCGGGGCACGTCCCGTTCGTCGCTCTGCAGGAAAGCGATATGACGGCTGTCGCGACTCCACCAGTGGGCCTGGTAGTTGCCGCGGCCGTAGATCTCCTCCTGGTAGACCCAGTCGAGCTTGCCGTTCAGGGTGTTCTCGCCGCCGCCGGTGGTCAGGCGAACCTCGTTGCCTCCGAGATCCACGACGTGCAGGTCCGCGTCGCGCACAAAGGCGACGCTGCGGCCGTCGGGCGAGAAGCGAGCCAGTTCCTCATCCTCCGGACCGTGAGTGAGGCGCGTCAGCGTCTCGGCGGAGAAGTCCCAGACGAACAGGTCCGAGGCGAGTTGGAGCAGGAGCCGGTCGGTGTCCGGCGCAAGGCGCAGGGACCCGGGCCGCGCCCTGGCGGCAGCGTCCTCACCGTCCAGTCGAAGTTGTCCTTCCAGGGCCTCAGCGAGAGGCCGCGGATCGTAGAACGGCTCCGCGTCTCCGGTCGCCGCGTCGACGAACATCCAGCTCGTGCCGTCGGCGTCCTCGTCGTCCTTTGCCTGCAGATAGTCCTGGCCGCCGGGCAACCAGCGGATTCGCGGCAGGTCGGGCGAGAAGTCGAGCGCGTCCGGCCCGTAGATGTGGTGAAGCTCCAGGGGCTCCTTCTGCGCCGTTGCCGGCTGGAGGGCAGTAGCGGCCAGGATGGCCGCAGGAAGACAGGCGCGTGTGAGTCGTCGGCTGATCGTCTGCATGGCCGAACAGTAGCGGAGGATTGCCGGTTGGTGACCGGACCGTTCCGCTGGTGCCGGCTCTATGCGAACGCGATCCTGAGTAGTGCGAGCATGATCGGAATTGTCGCCGCCAGGAGCAGACCCAGGAACCACTTGATCAGGACCAGTTGACCGTTCAGGGCGGCAATGCGGCCGCCCAAGCGCCCCTCGACCGCTTCAAGCCGCCCGAAGAACTCGTGCCGGAGGCTGTCGATCCGTTCACGGACTTCCTGGCGAAGCCCTTCGAGCGCAAGGGTCAGGCCGTCAATCCGGCCGTTGACGGCCGCCATATCGATCTTCAGTCCGGCGACATCGTTCTTCAGTCCGGCGACATCGTTCTTGAGCAGGCCGACATCGTCCTTCAGTCCGGTGACATCGTTCTTGAGCAGGCCGACATCGTCCTTCAGTCCGGCGACATCGTCCTTCAGCCCGGCGACATCGTCCTTCAGCCCGGCGACATCGTCCTTCAGCCCGGCGACGTCGTTCTTGAGCAGGCCGACATCGTCCTTCAGTCCGGCGACATCGTTCTTGAGCAGGCCGACATCGTCCTT